>JAOUMG010000508.1 GCA_029881635.1 Paracoccaceae bacterium
GATCATGCCATTCATAACGTCGGGTTTGAACCTGTCGGCCTTAGAGCGCTTCAGCGCGTTTTCAGCCATTGTCTGACGCAGATCTTTATTGTCCAGAACATGGGTAACGGCAGCACAGATAGCCGGGACGTCCCCGACAGGAACGCATGCGCCGACTGTGTTGTCGACAAGTTCATGTACCCCTGAACAATCAGTGGCGACTATGGGCGTGCCTGTTTGCAGGGCTTCAGCAATGGAAATAGGAAGGGCTTCCCAACGAGAAGTCAGAAGCATCAGATCAGCCGCCCGCAGGAAGCGGTAGGGCACTTCTGTCCGGCCGTAGAATAGAAGTTGATCTGCAATACCACGGTTGGCGGCCAGTGCGCGCATTTCAGCGCCCTGCGGACCATCGCCCACCACTACAAACCGGTATCCCGGATGGGTAGGCTTGAGCGCGGCGACGCATTCGATCAACACGTCAATGCCTTTTTGATGAGTGACGCGCGCTAATGTCACGATCAGACGGTCGCCGCCACGAAGGAGTTCTTTGCGTAGGGCGACAACGTCACTTTTCTTGTCGACGGGCGGCGGCTTGATCCCCAGCCCGATTACGCGCACTTTTTCCCGCGGCACACCGGCGACGTTGATCAGATCGTCCGCAGCACGGTGGCTGGGCGTGACAACAAGATCGGCAAATTTGGCGATGGTCCCGAAGCTCTTGATCCTGGCCGGTTCGGAGCCGTGGTAGGTGACAACCATGGGTATGCGCAGACCAAGCCGGGCCAGAAGGGCGACCAGACCGGGGGCGGACTCGTGCGCATGGATTAGGTTGATCTGCGACCTGCGCAACCACCGTCGCAAGGTGATTACGCTGCGCGCTGCATTATAAAGGCGGTTGAGAATGGAACCCCCATCGACTCCGACAAAGCGCGTGGGAATGAAAAGGTGGCCGTCAAATGCGTCTTCGAGGTCCCATTCAGCAGGCGTGGCGGCAAGCAGCACCTGATGGCCTCTTGCGCGCAACCAGGCACTTAGGTCCAATGCATGCCGTCCGATACCACCCATGCCGATATCGGTAGGCATTTGCGCAATTCGAAGTCGAGAGGTGGTATCGCAGGCCGTGGTCTTAACAATGTCCAAGACAAAAACTATCCCTGCCAACCATATGGTTGGAACGTAATCGGTATCAGGCCTGCTTGTCAAAGTTCCAGTGCATGAGCTCATCGATGCGGACGCTCGTGGCGATCCTTGCGCGCTAGCTGTGACAGCGCGCCAACTGCTCAACCATGCGCCACCGGCGGTACCGGCAAGGTGACCGCCTTGTTGGTTTTGGTGCTTTCATAAACTGCGGTACCCTCTGGCGGGACTCTTTGGTTTCTTGAATACGGGTTTTTGCCCGGAAATGCCGTGATTGTCGCAATCGATAGCCCAATCCTGTCATCTCTGGGCAATCTTTGGCTCTTCTCACCGTTCGGCTATACCCAAAGCCGGGATAAAGCCGATAATCGAATTGATGCGACCGACGATTCGTGGGCGAAAATATTTGGAAGACCCGCGGGGGGGCTATTCTGGTCGACAACAGTATCTTTCTGGTTTTGCACAAGGCGAATTGAGACAATATGATTTATCCTGTAATTTTGTGTGGGGGGTCCGGTACGCGGCTTTGGCCCAGCTCGCGGAAATCCTTTCCCAAGCAATTCTCAAACCTTATAGGCAAGGAAAGCCTGTTTCAGGCGACGCTTCGGCGCATGGTAGGCCCGGAATATCTGGCGCCGATCATTCTGACCAACACGGATTTTCGTTTTCTTGTCACGGATCAGGCAGCCTCAGTCGGCTTGTCGGACGCCACAATTTTGATCGAACCTGAGGGCCGCAATACCGGGCCAGCTGTCCTGACAGCGGCCTTGTCTTTGGCAAAGGAACCCGACGCCATCATGCTGGTGGCCGCGTCCGATCACGTGATCGGCAACGGTCCGGAATTTGCCAAAGCGGTTGAGGCTGGTGCGAAAAAGGCCCGTGAAGGGCAATTGGTTTGCATCGGGATCAAGCCGACAAAACCCGAAACCGGCTATGGCTACCTTGAACTCGATGGGCAACCAGAAGATGGCGAACCGCTTCCGGTGCTGAGTTTTCGTGAAAAACCGGATGAGAAGACCGCAGAAAGCTTCCTGAATGCGGGCAACTATCTGTGGAATGCCAGCATCTTCATTTTCCGGGTGCGCGACATTCTGGAAGCATTCCAGACCTACGCGCCAGAAATGGTTTCCATCTGTTCTGAGGCGCTCGACAAAGGCAAATCCGACCTGAATTTCTTCAGACTGGACGAGGACGCATATGCGCGGGCCGAAAATATCAGCCTGGACTATGCGGTGATGGAGAAAGCCAAAAACATTACCGCTGTGCGCTATGGTGGGATCTGGTCCGACCTGGGGTCATGGGATGCCATCTGGACCGAACTTGGCCCGGATGCGGCCGGGGTTGTGACGGACGGAACCGCGACGGCGATCAACTGCGAAAACACGCTTTTGCGTTCCGATGACGAAAACATCCAGCTTGTCGGCCTCGGGCTGAAGAATATCGTTGCGATCGCCATGCGCGATGCGGTTCTGGTCGCAGACATGGATGCCTGTCAGAGCGTGAAGGATGTCGTGAACACGTTGAAGGCGGCCAGTGTCCCGCAGGCAACCGAGTTTCCCCGTTTCTATCGCCCCTGGGGTTGGTACGAAACCTTGTGTCTCGGCGGGCGTTTTCAGGTCAAGCGGATCATGGTCAAACCCGG
>JAOUMG010000509.1 GCA_029881635.1 Paracoccaceae bacterium
ACTGCCTTTGCCTTTGCGACGGTACTGGGGCTGATCATCGCGCTTTTGCGCCTGTCCGGGTTGGTTGTGTGCACCGCAGTCTCAATCGGGTTCCTCGAACTTATCCGCAACATCCCGCTTCTGGTGCTGCTGTACCTATTCTACTACGTGCTAGGTCCAATCTTCGGCTTTGACCGCTACACTGCCAGCGTCCTGACACTCGGCGTCTTCCATTCCGTTTTGATCTCGGAGATTTTCCGTGCTGGCATCAACGCGGTCGCGAAAGGGCAATGGGAAGCCGCGACTTCGATAGGTATGTCCAGGGGCCAGGCCTATCGCTATATTATCTTGCCCCAATCCATCCGCTTTATGCTGCCCCCGATGACCGGAGAGGTCGTGCACATGGTCAAGTCCTCTGCCATCGTCAGCGTCATCGCGGTTGCCGAACTTACTACAATCGGGCGCAACATCATTTCCGACACCTACATGAGTTTCGAAATCTGGTTCACCATCGCAGCCGTTTACATGGTGGTGACACTTGCCCTGTCGTTTGGTGTGTCTCTTGTCGAAAAGAGGTACGCCGCTTCCCAATAAAAGCCCCGGCCGAACCGGAGCCAAACACCACCAACAAGGAGAAAAAGACATGAATGTTACAAGAAGATTTCTCGGAGCGGCTTTGGCGCTCTCTATCGGTGTTGCAGGTGCCCTGCCCGCCGCCGCTCAATCAACGACCCAAGGGCTTTCCAGCGAAAGCGTCATCGAGACAATCAAGGAGCGCGGCGTCATCAAGATCGGCCTGTCGCTCTTTGTACCGTGGTCGATGCGCGATCTGGACGGCGAACTGATCGGCTTTGAGCTCGACGTGGGCCGCAAGCTGGCCGAAGACATGGGCGTCGAGGTTGAGTTCATCCCGACGTCTTGGGACGGGATCATCCCCGCACTGGTCGCGGGCAATTTCGATGCGATCATTTCGGGCATGTCGGTGACAGCGTCGCGAAACCTGACGGTTAACTTTACCGATCCGTACGCGTTTTCGGGACTTGCTGTCTATTCGAACATTGAAATGACCAAGGGCATGACACGCGATGACTTCAACAGCTCGGACATCATATTTGCCGCCCGTCGTGGAGCTACGCCGGCAACAGTCATCGCCAAGCAGTTTCCCGAAGCGCAGATCCTTCTGTTTGACGAAGATGGGGCCGCTGCACAGGAAGTCCTGAACGGCAATGCGCATGCCACCATGGCGGCGCAACCAACGCCAAACCGTGAAGTGGCCAACTATCCCGAGACTCTGCACATACCTTTCGAAGCGCTCTACGACCCGCGCGGCGAGGCCTTCGCCATTCGCAAAGGTGACCCGGATGCGCTGAACTATTTCAACAACTGGATTGCCCAACAGTGGCGTTCAGGTTGGTTGGAAGAGCGTCACAACTACTGGTTCGCCACCAATGACTGGGCGGATCAGGTCGCTCAGTAAACACCTCTGCCCCCGGAGACTTCCAGTTCGGGGGCAGAACGACTGAAAGGCCCCGAACGTGCTGACGAAGCTTAAAAAACTGCATTGGCTGGACTGGCTTGTCCTGACCGTATTGCTGGGTTTTGTCGGCTTCATTTGGTGGCAGATCGAAGGCAACCTGAACTACAAATGGCGCTGGCACCTGATACCGAACTATATCTTCCGGTACCACACGGGACGTGAGGAATGGTTCGCCAACGTACTTTTGCAGGGTCTAGCCGCCACCATCCGCATTAGCATTTACGCCAGCATTCTTGCGTTGATCCTTGGAACAATCCTTGGCGTCGCGCGTTGTTCGGCAAATCTGACGATCCGGATGTTAGCACGCACCTACCTTGAATTCCTGCGTAACATCCCACCTGTCGTTGTCATCTTCATCTTCTTCTTCTTCCTGTCGCAGCAACTCATCACCGCTTTCAACATCGAAAGCTGGGCGCGGGGCATTGCCCGGTTGGAGAACAAGGGAGTGTGGGAGTTCTTCTTCGGCGACATGCGCCGCTTCCCCTCGCTGATTTCGGGCGTCCTCGTCCTGGCACTTTTCGAAAGCGCTTTTGTAGGCGAAATCGTCCGCGCCGGTATTCAGTCGGTTGGCAAAGGGCAACGCGAAGGCGCGCGCTCTATCGGCATGAACCAGTTTCAAGAGTTGCGCTACATCGTTCTGCCGCAAGCCATGCGTCGGGTCATCCCGCCATTGGCCAATCAGTTCATCACGCTCATCAAGGACAGCGCAATCATCTCGCTGATCTCGGTGCAGGAGCTGACCTTCAAGACAGTGGAGCTTGTCGCGTCGACCCGACTGATTTTCGAAGCCTGGATTACCTGCGCTGCATTCTATTTCGTGCTATGTTTCGGCCTTTCGACCCTGTTCCGGAATCTAGAGAATAGAAAAGGCTAAACCGGCAACCCGATCTGTCTGTCAGGGTGACCAAACGCCTTTTTCGCACACGGGTAGGTATCAAGAACCGCCTGCCCGCCGTCCAACCGCTCGGCGTGAAACACACCGTCTTCCCAAACCTTGACGCCGTCCACTTCGATCGTCGGGTCCAGCATGTTCCACGAAATTTCGCCGGGCGCATATGCCCCGCAAGTGTGGAAGTGCAGGATACGTGGGTTGCCGAAAGATGACCCGCCCCAACGCTCGTAATTGTCGCGCGCATTCCGAGGATAGCCACAGCCGGGATGAATGCCGGCGTGCCACGAATGCACGAAGTTTCGGTCAATACCAAACATTCCTGAAACCCGATCGTAATGCG
>JAOUMG010000026.1 GCA_029881635.1 Paracoccaceae bacterium
ATCTGGAAATTGATGGCTTTGCCATTTCTGTCTGCCACGAAATCGGCATCGAACTGTCACGCCACCGGTCGCGCAGTTTTGAGGAAATGCAGCAATGGGGCGACGATCTTTCCGGATTTGATCTGGTGGTCGCCCTGTCCCCGGCCAGTCAGCGTCTGGCGCTGGAATTTACCCGGTTTTTCCACCTCGAAGTGGAGTATTGGCCAATCATGGACCCGACCGGGCTGGGCGAAAGCCGCGACGCCAAGCTGGCCGCCTATCGGCAGACCCGCGACCAGATCCGCAACAAGATGCTGGAACGGTTTGGCCCGGCCACTGAATTTCAGCCCGAGGGTTAAGGAGTATCGGATGACAAAACCCGTGATAGAGGCCTATTTCGCGGCATTCAACAAAGGTGACGTCGCGGCGATGCTGAGCCTTCTCGATGAGGACATCGAACACCACGTCAACGAAGGCGGCATCCGCCGTGGCAAGCAGGCATTTGCGGAGTTCTGCGCCCATATGAACCGGGCCTATCAGGAAAACCTGACGGATATCGTGGTCTTTTCGAATGAGGCCGGAACACGCGGGGCCGCCGAATTCACCGTGAACGGTTCCTATTTGGTGACTGACCCCGGCCTGCCCGAAGCGAAAGGTCAGAAATATGTGCTTCCTGCGGGGTCATTTTTTACGCTGCGCAACGGCAAGATCGCCCGGGTGACGACCTATTACAACCTGCAGGAATGGATCCGTCAGGTATCCGCATGACCGTTGCGCTGCGCAGGTTGACCGGTGCAGCCCTGTCTGCCGCGCTTGACGATCTGGCGCAGCTCAGGATCACCGTTTTCCGCGATTGGCCTTATCTTTACGACGGCGACATGGTGTATGAACGCAACTACCTCAGGCGCTACAGCGAAAGCGACGCTGCCGTCCTCGTGGCCGCGTTTGATGATGATCGCCTTGTAGGTGCCGCGACAGGAACCCCGCTGGAAGATCATGCCGAAGGCTTCGCGGCACCATTCGCCGCAGTCCCCATTCCCCTTGAGGAAGTATTCTATTGCGCTGAATCCGTGCTCTTGCCGGAATACCGGGGGCGCGGCCTCGGTCATGGGTTCTTTGACATGCGCGAGGATCATGCGCGGGCACTCGGCCGCCGGTACGCAGCCTTTTGTGCGGTGATTCGGCCCGAGGATCATCCTGCACGACCCGCAGACTACCGTCCGCTGGATGCATTCTGGCGCAAACGCGGCTATGAACCCGTCAAAGGGGCTGTCGCCCGTTATTCGTGGAAGGACCACGGCGACAGAACAGAAACAGAAAAGCCAATGCAGATCTGGTTGAAGGAGCTTTGAGGCCCATGAAAATCGCCGCCGCCGCCTATCCGCTTGATTGGTTCGATACCTGGACCGACTACGAAAACAAACTGACCGCCTGGGTATCTGAGGCCGCGGCCCAGGGTGCAAAGCTTCTTGTTTTTCCCGAATATGGTGCGATGGAGCTGGCATCGCTTGGCGGTAGGGCCGTGGCAGGTGATCTGGAAGGGTCGCTGCGCGAAGTGGCCAAACACAAGCCCGCCGCAGACAAGCTTTATGCAAAGCTCGCCGCCCAACATGGCATCCATATCCTCAGCGCGTCGGGGCCAGCCTATGACATGCCATTTGCCAATGGCCGCCCGGTCAATCGGGCCAGCCTTTTTGGCCCCGAAGGGCTGCTTGGCCATCAGGACAAGGCAATGATGACACGCTTTGAGCGCGAAGGCTGGGATGTTGTAGGGGGCGACGGGCTGACGGTATTCAACACCGCCATTGGCAAGATGGGTGTCAACATCTGCTATGACAGCGAATTCCCGCTGCTGGCGCGCGCGCAGGCCGAAGCGGGCGTAGAAATCATTCTGGTGCCATCAGCCACCGAAGCCTTGGCGGGTTTCACCCGCGTCCGTGTCGGCGCAATGGCCCGCGCGCTGGAAAACCAGTGCATTGCGGTACATGCACCGGTTGTCGGATCGGCCCCCTGGTGCGTGGGCATGGAAGAGAACACGGGTCGCGCCTCGATTTACGGGCCCCCGGACCATGGCTTCCCGCCGACCGGCATTCTGGCCGAAGGCGAACTTGCCCAACCCGGCTGGGTATACGCCGATATCAGTCTGGAGGCGGTCAAGGCTGTGCGCGAAGATGGCGGTGTTTTGAACTTCAGTCACTGGAAAGAACAGCACCCTCGTGCCGCCAACGTCACCTTTGTTGGGAAAAGCTGACATAACCCTTGAATATTGCCGCCATCGGGCGCAATTAGTGCGCGCCCGCGCTTTCAGGCGGGCGGCATGAGAACGGAGTGAACATGGCCAAGGAAGAAGGTCTCGAATTTCCAGGCGTCGTGAAGGAACTCCTGCCCAATGCGACGTTCAGGGTCGAGCTGGAAAACGGCCATGAAATCATCGCGACAATGGCAGGAAAGATGCGCAAGAACCGCATCCGGGTTCTGGCGGGCGACAAGGTGCAAGTCACCATGACACCTTACGATCTGTCAAAGGGGCGGATCAATTACCGCTTCAAGTGACGTGGCGGTCCGGCTCATCCTCGGCTCGGCCAGCCCGCGCCGGCGTGAGCTGTTGGCACAAATCGGGATAATCCCCGACGAAATACGCGCACCCGACATCAACGAAGACCCCGATAAAGGTGAACTGCCCCGCCCCTATTGCGCGCGTATGGCACGGCAAAAGGCGCAGGCGCTGCATTGCGACGATAACGAAGTGCTGCTCTGCGCCGATACGACGGTCGCTCTGGGTCGGCGTATTCTGGGTAAACCCGGATCCGCCGGTGAAGCGGCCGAATTTCTAATCAAACTGTCCGGCCGTCGTCACCGGGTGATTACCGCTGTCGCTGTACGGCGCGGTGACACGCTCTGGGAACGAACCGTTGAAACCGTCGTCAAGGTCAAGTCGCTGTCAGATGTGGAAATCAACGCCTATCTGGCAAGCAACGAATGGCAGGGCAAGGCAGGCGGGTATGGCATTCAGGGCAGGTTCGGCGCCTTCATCCCATGGCTTCAGGGGTCTTTTACCGGTGTCGTCGGCCTGCCCGTCGCCGAAACGGCAAACCTCTTGAGCGCGGCAGGCCTTTGCATCCACAGGCAACCCGCATGATCGGTCGCGTGGTCGTTCTGGGCGAATATCGCGGTCGAGAGGCTGCCGCGTTGGTCGTCGACGGGCAGCTGGCGGACTTGTTGATCGAAGCTGACAGCGACAGTTTTTCCCCCGGTGCCATCCTTCGCGGCATCGTCGACCGGCCGATGAAGGGATTGGGTGGCGTTTTCGTGAAATTGCCGGGGTTATCCGGATTCTTGCGCGAAACCTCAGGCCTGGCGCCCGGTCAGCCAGTGCTGGTACAGGTCTCGGGCCATACCGAACCCGGCAAGGCGCTTCCCGTATCGTCGCGATTGCTGTTCAAAAGCCGCCTTGCCATCGTGACACCCTCGGCACCGGGCCTCAATGTTTCGCGGCGCATTCGCGATGAAGGTGAACGCACCCGGCTTACCGCCCTGGCCACAGAGGTGATGGCCGGATCTTCGGCCGGGCTGATTTTGCGGTCTGCCGCCCTGCACGAAAGCGACGCGGCCGTTACCGGTGATATTGCCGCCATGCGTGAACTGGCCGAGTCCGTTCTCGCCGATCTGAAAGGGGCGCCAGAGCTCCTGGTCGATGCCCCCGGACCACATGAAGAGGCCTGGCGCGATTGGGCGGACCCGACCCCTGATGAGATTGCAGAGAATGACGGCTGCTTTGCCGATTACGGTGTTGACGAAATGATCGACGCATTGCTGTCACCGCTGGTGCCGCTTGCCAGTGGTGGCCATATGGCCATTGAGCCGACAAAGGCATTGGTTGCCATCGACGTGAACACCGGGCCAGACACATCGCCATCGGCCAGCCTGAAGGCCAACATTGCCGCAGCCCGCGATCTGCCCCGGCAACTGCGGTTGCGCGGTCTGGGCGGGCAGATCACCGTCGATTTCGCCCCCATGCCGAAACGCGACCGCGCGACGCTGGAGCAACAACTCCGCGCCGCGTTCAAGGGTGAAGCCGCTGAAACCAGCCTGGCCGGCTGGACCCCGCTTGGCAATTTCGAACTGCAGCGCAAACGCGACCGGGCGCCGCTGTCCTCGTTAATCCAGGGCGCTACGTGACCAGGTACGGCACGGGATTCACCCGCGGGTTTGGCCGCTGGCCTTTGACCCCGGCTGCATTTACACTTGCCCACCAAAGTTCTTGACGGAGGACAAGGCTATTGAGCTGCCCGATCTGTGACAGGAAAACCGACGCAAAATACCGCCCCTTTTGTTCACGCCGCTGCGCCGATGTCGATCTGGGGCGATGGCTGACCGGTGGCTATGCGATACCAGGCGACGCGATTGACGAAGACATCGACGAGACACCTGAATTGCACCAGCAACAGCCACATTGAGCTTATATGCCCACGAATACATAGCTTGTATGCCATTTGTGTTTTTTTCGCCCGCGCCCTCTGGACAGCACCCTACCGCTCGCCTAGAACGCGGCAGCCCGAACGCATAGCGTTCACCCGTGCCCGGGTAGCTCAGGGGTAGAGCAGTGGACTGAAAATCCTCGTGTCGGTGGTTCAAATCCGCCCCCGGGCACCAAAGCACCTCTCAGTGCAAGTGATTTCAACGAGTTACGTGTCAAAATCGTCCCACCGTTTGCGCGGCTGGGCAAAAGTGGGACTTTTTTGTTCGTGAGGTGTCCGTCTGCACGAGCTGTTTCTAATCACCGATTTGGGATAGTAGTTGTCGCGCCATTTTCATTCGAAAGTTTGAGGCAGTCAAAAAGGGGGCGCTATGGCCAAGGCGAAAACGATCAGAAACGGAAAGCTCGGCAAGCGTGATCTTCGTCTCGTTGAGCAGGATGGCACGTTCTTCGGGCTGGCTGACGGAAAGATTTGTGTCCAGGGCTCTGACGGAAATGAAGTCTGGCAGAAGCTGCACGACGATGCCGGGAAGTCTGATCCAAAGTACTTTGGCTTCAAAGAGGCCCGTTCGCGATTTCTGAAGTTCTTTCCGAATGGTTTCGACTCGGATGGCTACCGAGCTCAGGAACGCGACTATAAGCTCGCAGCAAAGGCCAAATTGGACGCGGAGGCGCCCTTGGATCTTGCTGTCGAAGGTTCGAGCTACGGAGAGGCCGTGTTGTCCGTGTACCGGGCGACCAACATGCTTTCGCCGTTTGAAAAGACCAAGTTGCAGGCACCGTTGAAAGGTGAACAGGCCGACTCAATCGTGAGAGCTTTGGCCGAGTTTACACTGCAGCCGGACAATACTTCGCTGGCTCTACTGGACAGGTTACTCAGGCCGTTTGACAGCGCCAAATGGACGGTCATCACTTACCTTCCTTACCTTTGGTTGCCTGACAGGCACATGTTGTTGAATGTCACCCAAAACTGACCCGGTATTGTCACCGAGGTTTGACCCGCTCAGTCATTATGCTTTCTTCGTCATGATGTGGTCAATGCTGGTGTCTCCTTTCGTTTCTGTTTCGCAATCTGGGAACTGGCTTTGAAGCGATAGCTGTCGTTGCCAGTCTCAAGAATGTGGCAGCGGTGGGTAAGCCGATCGAGCAAGGCCGTTGTCATCTTGGCGTCGCCAAAGACCGTTGCCCATTCGCTGAAGCTCAGGTTCGTGGTGATGACCACGCTGGTGCGCTCATAGAGCTTGCTCAGAAGGTGGAACAGCAGCGCGCCGCCTGATGTGCTGAACGGCAGGTATCCCAACTCGTCCAGGATCACGAGGTCCGTCTTGACCAGCGCCTCAGCGATTTTCCCGGCCTTTCCTTGGGCCTTTTCCTGTTCCAGCGCATTGACCAGTTCGACGGTTGAGAAGAAGCGCACGCGTTTGCGGTGATGCTCGATGGCCTGAACGCCGAGGGCGGTCGCAACATGCGATTTCCCTGTGCCTGGCCCTCCGATCAGAACAACATTCTCAGCCCCTTCCATGAACTCACAGCGATGCAGTTTCTGGACCAGGGCTTCGTTGATCTCGCTGGCGGCAAAGTCGAAGCCGGACAAGTCCTTGTAGGCCGGGAAGCGTGCAACCTTTATGTGATAGGCGATTGAACGCACCTCGCGTTCGGCCATTTCCGCCTTGAGCAGTTGCGAGAGCATGGGGACGGCTGCATCAAATGCAGGTGCGCCCTGTTCGATCAGGTCGCCGACAGCCTGCGCCATCCCGGGCATCTTCAGGCTGCGCAGCATGATGACGATGGCGGCACCGGCGGGATCATGACGCATGACGCGTACCTCCTTGCCGCAGCCCGTCATAGCGGCTGACATTGGCCTCAGGTTCCTTACTCAGGGCCAGGGCGATCGGCGGCGTCACATCGGGTTGGTCGATTGGAGTGCCATCCACCAGCCTGTGAAGCAGGTTCAGCACATGGGTCTTGGTCGGCACGCCTGCTTCCAGTGCCATCTCCACGGCACAGAGCACAGCCTGTTCATCATGGTGCAGAACCAAGGACAAGATATCGACCATCTCCCGATCACCACCCGGCTTTCTCATCATCAGATCCTGCAATTGTCGGAAGGGATCGGGCATTTCCATGAACGGGGCACCGTTGCGCAGCGCCCCCGGCTTACGCTGGACCACGGCCAGATAATGGCGCCAATCATAGATGACGCGGCCAGGTTGCCGGTGGGATCGCTCAATGATGCGCTCATGCGTGCAAATGACATGCCCCTCGGTCACGACGACCAACTTCTCGGGGTAAATGTGTAGGCTGACCGGGCGGTTCGCAAAGCTCGCTGGCACGCTGTACCGATTGCGATCAAAGGTGATCAGGCATGTCGGTGACACGCGCTTGCTCAGCTCAACAAAGCCGTCAAAGGCCGTTGGCACCGGCATCAGCGCGGGCTTCTCGGCCTCCCAGGCATCGGCAATGCTTCCGGGCAAACTGCCGTGCGCAGTCTCAACCCACAGCGCCGTGCAGCGATCCTCCAGCCAGTTGTTCAACGCCTCAAGGCCCGGAAAGACAGGCGCGACCTGCCACAGACGGTGGCGCGCGTCGCGGACGTTCTTCTCAACCTGACCTTTCTCCCACCCGGCAGCCGGATTGCAGAACTCCGGCTCAAAGACATAGTGGCTGGTCATCGCCAGAAAGCGTGCGTTCACATCGCGCTGCTTACCTCGTCCAACACGATCAACAGCCGTCCTCATGTTATCGTAGATGCCCCGGCATGGGATGCCACCGAAGACACGGAAGGCATGCCAATGGGCATCAAACAGCATCTCGTGTGTCTGCAACAAATAGGCTCGCACCAGAAACGCTCTGCTATGTGACAGCTTGATATGGGCGACCTGAAGCTTGACGCGTTCGCCGCCGATAGTGGCCCAATCCTCGCTCCAGTCGAACTGGAACGCTTCACCCGGTTGGAAAACCAACGGCACAAAGATCCCCCGCCCAGTCGTTTGCATCGCGCGCTGCCGATCAGCCTTCCAGGTCCGCACAAACGCCGCGACCCGCTCGTAGGACCCGTCAAAGCCAAGCTGCACCAGATCCGCATGCATCTGCTTGGCGGTGCGCCGGTCCTTGCGCGATTTGCGCTGCTCAGTCACCAGCCAACCCGACAGTTTCTCCGCAAATGGATCCAGCTTGCTTGGCCGCTTGGGCGTCCGGAAACTGGGCTCCACTATGTCAGCCCGCAGATACTTCCTGATGGTGTTGCGAGACAGTCCCGTCCGCCGTGAAATCTCGCGAAGGGGCATCTTGTCCCTCAGTGCCCATCGTCGAATTACGCTCAAAAATCCCATGTCTATCACTCCAATAACCCCCGACACATCCCGTCAGGGGCACGGTTGCACATGGGTCAGTTCTCAGTGACAATTCTGACCGCTACCGGGTCAGCTCTTGGTGACATTCAACAGGCTCGCCTCTTTGAGGCTAAGTGTCTCTCGCTTGGTCAAACCAGGTCAAAAAAGACGGGTAACAGAGCCTCCGCAATCTGCCGCGCAAGAAACGGCGGCACGGCGTTCCCGACCTGCACGAACTGTTCGGTGCGGTTGCCCATGAAGTGGTAGTTGTCTGGGAAGGTTTGCAGCCGTGCGGCCTCGCGCACCGTCAGGCTACGACACTGCGTCGGGTCGGGGTGAATGAAGTAGTGCCCATCCTTCGAGATGTGGCTCGTTACCGTCGAAGCCGGAGCACTACCGACCTGCACACGAAACCTGTCATTGAATTTGCCCGAGTTCCAGTTCCTGTGGTTCGGGGCGAGGATAGCAGGAAACTGGTGTGCGCGCGGGCTCTTCTCTTCGGCTTTCGCGAAGCACGCGGCATAGAGATATCGGGCAAGGTCCGACGGCATGTGACCGCGGGTTTCGTGCCCCGAAACTCCGATCAGTTTCGGGTCATCCATGAACGCTGAGAGGTTCGGTTGCAGCTTGCTGGAAAGCTGCTTGCGGCTGGATTTCTTCCTGCCTGAGCGGGAAGTGGCCAGGAGCCGCTCTTCGACCCTGACCAGTTCATCAAGGAAACGGGTGAGGTTCTCTCCGGGATATTCCCCGGTGACCTCACCAACCGTTTCCAGCGCATCGACCACTGCGTCATACCACGCGTTTTCGTCGTCGCGTCTGCTCAATCCGCTTCTCAGCCTGGGGAGGCCAGTCAGCATGTCCTTGACCTGAATAACCGAGTTTTGCCGCGGAAGTCTGGGGGAAAAATCACCTGCAATATCTGACCTGATGCCGACGATAATCACCCTGTGCCGTGCTTGCGGCACTCCATGATCTTCGGCTCGAATGACGAAATCCTTCGGTTCGGGACTAGGTTCGGATTGAACACCTGCGGATAGCGATACGAGTTTGTAGCCCGGACCAGCCTTCTCGAGATCGGACATGACCTGCCCGAAGATTGCCAAGCCCTCGACGGAAGAGGACAGCATACCCTTGACGTTCTCCATCACGAAAACTGCAGGGCTCAACTCGTTCAAAACCCGACAATACTCGCGGTAAAGAAAGTGGCGGTCATCGTCTTTTGGTCTGTAGTCCCGTATGCCTGCGTTCCTCGAACGCCCTGCAAGTGAAAATGCCTGACAGGGAGGGCCGCCGATCAGGATTGTTCTGTCGCCGGCCGTCCGTCGAGTTGCGGAAATCCTTTCCGAAAGAAGTACGGCTGTTTCCGGTTGTCCGAGTTCGGCGCAAACCGCCTCATGTTCGGCTGCATTCCATTCACGCGGAAAAAGCTCGCTCTATTCCGGACAATCGCGCTTTCCGGCAATCCACGAATAGTATTCCGCGGGAAACTCGCTGAATTGACGCAGAAATGCGCGAAGTCTGAGTATC
This sequence comes from Paracoccaceae bacterium, assembly GCA_029881635.1. GTDB lineage: Bacteria > Pseudomonadota > Alphaproteobacteria > Rhodobacterales > Rhodobacteraceae > Albidovulum. Next base: position 9,316 of record JAOUMG010000026.1, read on the forward strand.
CTGTGCGCTGCACGTTCCTTTTCGATGGAGACGGCGATCTTGTAGGCAGGGGATCCATCCGGCTGCGCGCAGGACGAGAATCCTTCTCCGAGGCCACCCGGACCGGAAAATAGATCGATTATCTGAATGGGTTTCAACACTGCGCTGCCCCTCATTCCCCTCTTCCCAGGTTTTCGCAGACATGGCAAGGAGATGGGATGGTGGACATCGTCGATTCCGAAACCCGCTCACGGATGATGAGCAACATACGCGGAAAGGACACGAAGCCCGAGATGATGCTGCGGCGTGCCCTTCATGCTCACGGTTTTCGATTTCGACTGCATCGCAAAGGGCTACCTGGTCGCCCGGACCTTGTTTTTCCGAAGCACCGCGCCGCGGTCTTCGTTCACGGTTGTTTCTGGCATCGTCATCCGGATTGTTCGAAGGCGACCACGCCTGCCACACGGGCGGAGTTCTGGCAGAACAAGTTCACCGAGAACACCGCGCGCGATCAGCGAAACATCAATCAGTTGCAGAAGGCCGGTTGGCGGGTCTTGGTCGTCTGGGAGTGCGAGCTTGCCAAGAGTTCGATTGGTTCAACCGTGGATCGCGTGTCAGATTGGTTGGTTGGCGGCGAGATATCTTAGTGGGTGTTAATAGGAGCAATTGGTAGTCCCAAACTCGCTCAATGAAGAGACAGTCCACAGAAAGACAGAGCACTTTTCTCAATCTCGCCCACCCTCGGAAAAGTGGGACTGAAATCCGGAAAAATCCAATAAATATGGTGAAAGAAAAAAGTCCCACCGCCCCGTAACTTACTATCTTAAAGAAGATAGGTTATGCCGCCCCCGGGCACCATTTAATAGTTTATATCTAACTAATTTCAATAAGTTATGCGTATAATCTATTTTTCAATCCACCCTATAATCGGCGTTGTTGCACGACTCTGACATTGGAGGATTCACATCGTGAATCCATGCGGTTAGACGGGTGGCATGAGTAAGCCATCACCCGCCCGCTACCGTACCATGAACTGGTCCGGCTATACCGCCTCACTGAAGAAGCGTGGTTCTTTGCTGATCTGGCTGGACAAGGAGATGACTTGGCTTGCGCCGCATGACGGCAGCCCTTGCCGCCCCTCTGTCTTTTCGGACGCCGCGATCCAGTTTTGCCTGACGATCAAAGTTCTGTTCAAGCTGCCGTTGCGGCAGACTAC
>JAOUMG010000510.1 GCA_029881635.1 Paracoccaceae bacterium
ACCGGAACGCAATCGGCGGGCGTTGCCGCCGACGTGGCTTCAGACCAGTCAAAGTCGCGACCTGGCAGCAAATCGGCGGTCTGCTGGTCGCGCTGAAAAATCAGCGTAAAATCAGGTTTGTGCCTGGCTTGTTCAATTGCCGCATCAACCAGAGGTTTGTAGAGAACCGTGCGCCCGGGTTCGAGCCCGCACGATGCCGCAATGATCGCCTTTGGCGTCGCGTCGTCAATTCGCACGGCCAGTTCATGTGCGGCAAATCCACCGAAAACCACGGAATGGATGGCACCAAGGCGCGCGCAGGCCAGCATCGCTTCCAAGGCTTCTGGCACCATGGGCATATAGATGATGACACGGTCACCTTTCTGGATGCCTTTGGCCCGCAATGCGCCTGCTAGTTTGGCAACACGCGCCTGCAGTTCGCCATAGGTGATCTTACTGACCGATTTGGTAATGGGGCTATCATGGATAATAGCCGTTCGGTCGCCATGGCCAGCTGCGACGTGACGGTCAACGGCGTTCCAGCATGTGTTGACCAAACCGTCGGCGAACCATTCGTAAATCGGGGCTTTTTCGGCAAACAAAGCCTTGGAAGGGCGTTTATTCCAATCTATGCCTTCGGCGGTCGCCATCCAGAATTCTTCAGGGTCTGCCTTCCAGCGCGCATAGACATCTGCATAAGCCATGTTACCTCCTCCTCCGATGGTCCGTGATTACGTAAGGTCACCCGGTGTCACAAGAATGTTTCGCAACTGTTTCCGCAAATTGCCGGGGCAGCGTCGCTCTGTCACGTTTTGCGCTAACAGCGTGATTGGCGCCACAGCGCAGGGCTTTCCAGTTGAAATTCTGCAGCGCGTCATGACGCGCTGCATGTGATGCATCAGCTGTAGTGGTCAACGGGTGTTCCGGCGATCGCGGAAATATTCAGCAACCCTCGCGCCGTGATTGATGGCGTCACGATGGTGGCCCGGTTGCCCATTCCCATCAGAATAGGTCCAACCTCCAGCCCGCCCGCCTTCATCTTGAGAATATTTCGTGCGGTGCTGGCGGCATCCGTGAAGGCAAAGACAAGAATATTCGCTGCACCCTCGAACCTGCCATTGGGGAAAATACGGTCGCGCAATTCTGGATCAAGCGCTGCATCGACCGACATTTCGCCTTCATAGTCAAAATCGACCTTTCTGGCTTCCAGAATGTCCATCGCAGCGCGCATCCGGCGGCCAGAATCGGTATCGAGATTGCCGAAGTTGGAATGGGCGCAGATTGCCACCTTGGGCGTAACGCCAAAGCGGCGTGCGTGACGTGCCGCTCCGATCGTGGTTTCAGCGATCTGCTCGGGTGTCGGGATCGAGTTGATCTGGGTATCGGCGATGAAAAGCGGGCCATCCTCCTGGATCATCAGGCTAAGGGCGCCAACGGGCCGCAGCCCGTCTCGGGCGAGAACCTGTTCGATATAGTTGAGATGCCAGAGGTATTGGCCGAATGTCCCGCAGATCATGCTGTCTGCGTCGCCGCGGTGTACGGCAACGGCGGCAATGGCGGTGGTGTTGGTGCGCATGATGGCGCGCGCAATATCCGGCGACACGCCTTTTCGGGCCATCAGTTCGTGGTAGCTGCCCCAATATTCACGGTATCTGGGGTCGTTTTCCGGGTTCACCACCTCAATGTCGCGCCCCGCCCTGAGAGGCAATCCAGCACGTTCGCAGCGATGCTCGATCACCTCGGGCCGGCCGATCAGGATCGGCTTGTCCGTCATCTCTTCGATCATTGCGTTTGCGGCCCGCAACACACGTTCGTCTTCCCCTTCGGCAAAAATGATCCTGCGGGTAACGGTGCGGGCCACTTCAAATACTGGCCGCATGATCAGTGCCGAGCGGAAGACTGACCCATCAAGTTTGCGCCTATAGGCGTCCATATCCTCGATCGGGCGGGTAGCAACGCCGGTTTCCATCGCCGCACGGGCGACCGCGCTGGCAACGACGCCGATAAGCCGGGGGTCGAAGGGTTTGGGGATCAGGTAGTCTGCGCCAAAAGTCAGCTGTTCGCCCTTGTAGGCGGCGGCGGCTTCGGCGCTGGTTGTTACGCGGGCGAGCTTTGCAATACCCTCGATACAGGCAAGCTCCATTTCATCGTTGATAGCAGTCGCCCCGGAATCCAGCGCGCCGCGAAAAATGAACGGAAAGCAAAGCACATTGTTGACCTGATTGGGAAAATCAGATCGCCCGGTCGCGATGATTGCATCGGGCGCCACACTGCGGGCGACGTCGGGCATGATTTCGGGATTGGGGTTGGCAAGCGCGAAAATGATCGGTCGTGGTGCCATCCGGGCGACCATTTCGGGCGTGAGCACGCCCGCTCCTGACAGACCAAGGAACAGATCGGCGCCGTCGATGACATCCCCGAGTTTCCTCAGGTCGGATTTCTGGGCATATTCAGCTTTTTGAGGCGTCATTTCCTCGGTACGGCCTTCGTAAACCAGGCCGGCAATATCGCAAAGCCAGACGTTTTCACGCTTTACGCCCATTTTCAGCAATGTGTTGAGGCAGGCAATGCCGGCAGCCCCGCCGCCGGTAGAAACGATCTTGATATCCTCAAACTTCTTGTTCGCGACAATCAACGCGTTGGTGGCCGCGGCACCCACGACAATGGCCGTGCCGTGCTGGTCATCATGAAAAACCGGAATATTCATCCGCTCCCGGCAGAGCTTTTCAACAATGAAGCAGTCAGGGGCCTTGATGTCTTCCAGGTTG
>JAOUMG010000027.1 GCA_029881635.1 Paracoccaceae bacterium
CTTGTCGATGGAAGAACTGACGGTCGCCTACCCGGCGCTGGACGTCGACGCCTTTGCCGCCATTGATGTCAATGCCGACGGTTCGGTGGACGAAGCTGAACTGAATGCGGCCATTGAGGCAGGCAAACTAACCAACGACGGCTAACGCCTCGGACGGTGCGGGCGGTCCGTCAATTCACCCATCCCCAAGGACAGGACCGCCCGCATTTTACAGTCAGGTGCCGCGCGACAGGGCAGCGACCCCGGTGCGGGCAACATCAATCAGGCCGAGGGGGCGCATCAGATCGGCGAATGCGTCGATTTTTTCGGGCGTCCCGGTGATCTCAAAAACAAAGCTTTCGAGCGTCGAATCCACCACGTTGGCCCGAAAAATATCGGCCAGCCGCAGTGCTTCGACTCGTTTGTCCCCGGTTCCGGCCACCTTGAAAAGCGATAGTTCCCGTTCGACAGACGGGCCTTCGACTGTCAGGTCATTGACCTTGTGAACCGGTACAAGCCGACCCAACTGCGCCTTGATCTGTTCGATCACCGCAGGTGTGCCGCGTGTGACCACGGTGATCCGGCTCAGATGGCCTTCATGATCCACCTCGGCAACCGTCAGACTGTCGATGTTGTACCCGCGCCCGGCAAAAAGCCCGATGACACGCGCCAGAACACCAGCCTCGTTATCGACCAATACGGCCAGCGTATGGGTTTCCCTGTGCTCCAGATGTGGATCACGCAGGTCGTAGGCGGAATGGCTGGTTGCGCCTTTTTTCAGATTGAGAGCAGACATTTATCAGCCTTTCTTAAACCAGAACTGCGCCTTTGGCGCCGATGGCATCTTCAACACCTGCATCGCCAAGCAGCATTTCATTATGCGGTTTGCCGGAGGGGATCATCGGATAGCAGTTCTCGTGCTTTTCCACGAGGCAATCGAAGATCACCGGGCCGTCATAGTCCAGCATCTCCATGATCGCGTCGTCCAGGTCCTTGGGGTCCTGGCATCTGATGCCCTTGCAGCCGAACGCCTCGGCCAGCTTGACGAAATCGGGCAGGGCCTCTGACCAGCTTTGTGAATAGCGTTCGCCGTGGAGCAACTGCTGCCACTGACGAACCATGCCCAGCCGTTCATTGTTCAGGATGAACTGCTTGACCGGTGCGCGGAACTGAACCGCCGTTCCCATTTCCTGCATGTTCATCAGCCAGCTTGCCTCGCCGGCCACGTTGATGACCAGCGCATCGGGATGGGCCACCTGCACGCCGATCGAGGCGGGCAACCCGTATCCCATCGTGCCAAGCCCGCCAGAAGTCATCCAGCGGTTAGGATCCTCAAAGGTCAGATATTGTGCGGCCCACATCTGATGCTGACCCACTTCGGTGGTGATGTACCGGTCGCGGTCCTTGGTCAGTGCTTCCAATCTTTCCAGCGCATACTGTGGTTTAATAACCTTGCTTGAATTGTTGTAATTTAAGCATTTTTTTAGTTTCCACTGTTCGATCTGGCCCCACCATTTGGCGAGCCCGGCCTTGTTCACCTTCGAACCGCGTGCCTCCCATAGTTTCAGCACGTCGGCCAGAACATTGCCGACATCGCCGACAATGGGCACATCGACATGGATGACTTTGTTGATCGAAGAAGGGTCAATGTCGATATGGGCCTTTTTCGATTTCGGGCTGAAATCGGCAATTCGACCGGTAATGCGGTCGTCAAATCGGGCGCCGACATTGATCATCAGATCGCAACCATGCATGGCGAGATTGGCTTCATAAAGCCCGTGCATGCCCAACATGCCAATCCAGTTCTTGCCCGATGCCGGATAGGCACCCAGCCCCATCAGCGTAGATGTCACCGGAAAACCTGTCGCCGCAGCCAGTTTGCGCAAGAGAGCGCTGGCCTCGGGGCCAGAATTGATCACGCCGCCGCCCGTGTAGAAAATCGGCCGCTGCGCCTTCTCCATCAGTTCAACCAGTGCTTCGACCGCAGCGGCATCGCCCTTCACCTTGGGCTGGTAATGCGAGACTTTCGCAGCATTCGGCGGCACGTAGGTGCCGTTGGCGAATTGCACATCCTTCGGGATGTCAATCAGCACCGGGCCGGGCCGGCCGCTGGTGGCGACATGAAACGCCTGATGCAGGGTACTGGCAAGTGCATCGGTTTCCTTGACCAGCCAGTTATGTTTGGTGCAGGGGCGGGTGATGCCGACGGTATCGGCCTCCTGAAATCCGTCTGTACCGATCATGAAGGTCGGAACCTGACCGGTCAGAACTACCAGCGGGATTGAATCCATCAGCGCATCGGTCAACCCGGTCACAGCATTCGTGGCGCCGGGGCCGGATGTCACAAGAACGACGCCCGGCTTGCCTGTGGAACGGGCATAGCCCTCGGCCATATGGACGGCACCCTGTTCATGGCGAACGAGTATGTGGCGGATATCATTTTGCTGAAATACCTCGTCATAAATCGGCAAAACAGCCCCGCCGGGATAGCCAAAAACCACCTCGACGCCCTGATCTTTCAGGGCTTCTACCACCATCCGCGCTCCGGTCATTTGCCGTGCCATTGTCTTGCTCACTCCAGCCATCTCGTTCTGATCTGCAACAAAAAGCCCCCGAGGGATATCGGGGGCGCATGGGAACCAATATGGTCAGCCGTCACCGGCCCATGCGCCATTCACCTCCTAGTACGACAATCGCAGTCATTTCCTGCGGGTCCTTTCGCTGCTGTGCGGCGCAGATTATGCGGCGGTAAAACAGGCGTCAACCGCCAAATTCGGCAATAAAAGCCTGTCGTTTCGTCTTCTTTTGAATTTTAATTACAAGAAATGCCCGGTCAGGCGAAATAAATGCGAATCAAACGGCGTCATGCGGCAGCCAGATAGGTCATGTATCCACCATAGGTAACCAGCAGCACGCCACCCCCAGTCCGCCCGACACGTCCCTTCAATGCTGCAAAGCCGAGCATCGCCAGGGCTGCCAGTATTGCCACGCCCATATCCAGGCCAGCAAAGCGTGCCTCGACCGGGATCGGCGTAACCAGTGCGGTGATCCCGAGGATGCCGAAGATGTTGAAGATGTTGGATCCCAGAATGTTGCCCACGGCGATTTCCGGATGCCGCCGTATCGCCGCAAGGATAGATGTGGCCAATTCAGGTAACGACGTGCCGACGGCTACGATTGTCAGCCCGATAACCGCCTCGCTGACCCCGAAGGTCCGGGCGATTTCGGTAGCGCTTTGAACCAGAAGATGTGCACCGAACATCAAAACGACCAATCCGCCGATCGTGAGGCCGGCGCTCTTCCACAAATCTGGCAGGGGTAGCCTCGTATCTGGTTGTTCAGATCCCCCGGCGTCAAGAAAACTGATCGTCAGATAGCCGATCAAACACATCACCAGGACCGCACCCTCCCAGCGGGCAACCATTCCACCGGCTAGCATCAGCCATAGCAAGAAGGTTCCGCCAATCATCACGGCAAAATCCCGGCGCATTCTTTCCAGTGGCAGCGGCACCGCGGTGATCATGGCCGAAACGCCCAGGATAAGAAGAATATTGGCGATATTGGAGCCGATGACATTGCCAAGCGCCAGCGCAGGCGCACCCGCCAGCGCGGCTTGGATGGACACCAGAAGCTCGGGTGTCGACGTGCCAAATCCGACGATTGTCAGGCCAATTACCAGAGGAGGGACATCAAACCTTCGCGCAATCCCGACAGCGCCACGGATCAAAGACTCACCGCCGAAAATCAAAGCGATCAGGCCAAGTACAAACAAAAGATACGTCAAAGGCTGCTCCCACCTGGCCTGCCAACCCAACATTGGAGTGCCACTGCAATATGCAAGGGCATGGCCTGGATTTTCATGCGATCTGTTGCAGGCTTGGTATTGATGCTGCCTTTTCAGCCAGTATGATCCAGCCAAAGTCAGGGGAACCCAACATGAAACCGATTGATCCAAGTGACCGCCGTATCGTCAATATTCAGAACGCAGAGTTCAAACCCTTCGTCTATCCGGATGGTGATGCCCTAGGTGATGAGGTGCTGCAGCTCGATACTGACAAACCCATTGGCGAAGGCTTTCACGTTTACCGGATGCCCGCTGGCATGACCACGCGCGGGCACCGCCACAACGGGCATGAACAGTTTTTGATACTTGAAGGTGAACTGCACGAAAGCGATGGAACCATTCTGCGCAAGGGTGATCTGGTATTTTATCGGGACGGGACCGAACATCATTCCTACACGCCGGATGGATGCCTGTTGGCCGTCCACATCGCCGGGCCTGAAATCCCGGTTGACTAACGTATTTTGGATTTAATTTGTCGCTGCAAATTACTGTTTAGAAACAAGAAAGTGTCGGATCTGGTTTCGGCGCGATTCCCAAAAACCTTAGGCTTAAATAGCGATCTCAGGCGGTTTTCGAGGCTTTGCCGTTCCGCGCCTTCAGTTTGATACCCACTTCGGCGATTGCACGGATCGCGGGCAGTAATTCGGCACCCAGATCGGTGAGCGCATATTCAACCGATGGTGGCGATGTCGGCATGACGCGGCGGGTAACGACGCCATTCTCTTCCAGTTCACGCAGTCGCGTCGTCAGAACCTTGGCGGAAACCGGGGCCATATCATTGCGCAGCTCGGAAAACCGTCGCGGTCCTCCTGCCAGATACCAGATCGCATTTGGCGTCCATGCCCCCCCGATTAGCGCCATGCATTCAGACAGAGGGCAAAGTGGGTTTGGTGCTTTGTTTTTACGTAATTTCAGGGGCATATCCAACTCCGGGTTACCATGTGGATACCAGAAAGTGATGGTTACTACAAGATGCATGGTTTCCAAAGGTTATTAGGGTAGGTTATGAAACCGACGCTCTGAAACCAAACCCAAGAGGTCAAACATGAAACTCTACTATTCTCCTGGTTCCTGTTCGATGGCGTCCCATATCGTCCTTCAGGAAACCGGATCTGCCCATTCGTTGGAAAGGGTCGATAACGCGGTCAAGAAAACCGAATCCGGTGCTGACTTCCTGTCAATCAACCCGAAGGGCAAAGTACCGGTACTGCATCACAATGGTGAAACACTGACCGAAGGCCCAGCGATTCTGCAGTTTCTCGGCGACAGTGCCGGAGATGAAAAGCTGGCGCCCAAAGCAGGAACCATGGCGCGGGCACGTGTGAATGAAATGCTCAATTTCATCGGGACCGAATTGCACATCGCCTTCAGCCCGCTGTTCAAGAATACTACCGATCAAGCGGGCAAAGAGGCCGCGCGCGCCAATGTCGCGAAGAAATTCGACTGGCTGGAGGCCCAACTGGCCGATGGTCGCGCTTACCTGACGGGCGAGAGCTTTACCATTGCAGATGCCTATGGGTTCGTTGTGTCAAACTGGGCCAATTTTACCGAGATCAAGCTTGCAGGCTGGCCGAAACTGAAAGAGTTTACCGAGAGGGTCGCCGCACGTCCGTCAGCCCAGGCAGCCATGAAGGCTGAAGGGCTTATCTGACGCAGAACCTTGAAGGGAGCCATCCAATGCCACATGACTTCAACGCCGTTGCCAAGGTGCTTGGTACCTATTTCGACGGTCTTTACCACAGTGACACCAAGCTGTTGGCCAAGGCCTTCCACCCGCAGGCGCAATATGTCTCGGTCACGGATGGCTCCCTGCTTTATCTCACGATGGACCAATATTTCCCCGTCGTTGATGCCCGGCCGTCGCCAGCCTCACTCGGAGAGGTCCGCACTGATGAGAATGTTGAAATAGCCTTTGCCGGGCCTGCCACAGCCACAGCGCGCGTGCGCTGCTCGATCACCGGAAAACACTTTACTGATTGCCTGACGCTTATTCATATCGAAGGCCGATGGCAGATCATTTCAAAGGTTTTCCATTACGAAATGAAACCCTTGTGACCGCCAAAAGGTAAGCCATGCCCTACGTTAACATAAAGATCACCCGTGAAGGTGCCACTGCCGAACAAAAAGCCGCCCTTATCCAGGGCGCATCCGACCTGCTGAAAAATGTGCTGGGCAAGAACCCGGCGACGACATTCGTTGTTATCGATGAAGTCGAAATGGAAGACTGGGGCATTGGCGGGTTGCCCGTTGCAGAATACCGCGCTCAGATGGCTGCCAAAGGGCAGGGACGTTGACCCCGGATATCCTGCGCTATGGCGTAATCATGCTGGCCGCTGGCATCGGGATACCGGTGCTGGCGGCGTTGAACGCCCAACTGGGCGTTCGTATCGGCTCACCCGCGGCGGCCGCGGTTATATTGTTTGCCGTCGCCTTTATCGGGGCCGTTCTGGTGATGGCTCTTACATCCGGAACCGGGCCACTTGCCTTGGCGCCATTGCAGCCAAAATACCTTTTCCTCGGTGGTCTTTTGGTAGCCTTTTATGTGCTTTCAATCACCTGGGTTGCTCCGAAATTCGGGCTGGGTAACGCCATTTTCTGCGTCCTGTTCGGGCAATTGCTGGCAGCTTCCGTGATCGATCACTTCGGCCTGCTTGGGGCCATCGCCAAACCCATCACGCTGGCGCGTGCCGGTGGCCTCGGGCTGATCGGCTTGGGGATAATGTTGACGCAGTGGCGTTGAACCTGACAACGGCAACCACCGGGGGGGCGTGTTAGCTTTTGACAGGTTGCGATTCCGGTAACGAAATCCGGGCCACCTGTTCGGCAATGGGGTCTACCGACAGGGGATGGGCCTCGCCCGAATGTGCAGCGGCATCGCCAATGTCTTGCCAGACGCCGTTCTTGTAGATCTCAAGGGCCCGGAAACCTGCCTTATACCCCATCTTTCGGCTGCCCGGCACCCAATAGCCAAGATAGACATAAGGCAACCCGGCGCGGCGGGCGATTTCGATATGATCGAGGATGATGTAGGTGCCAAGGCTGTCGCCGGCCCTGTCAGGATCATAAAAACTGTAAACCATGCTCAGGCCATCATCGAGAACATCGGTCAGGCACACGGCGGTCAAACTTTGGTTGGCCGGTCTTTCGATCTTCCGGGAATATTCGACAATCCGGCTTTTAACCGGTGTTTCCTCGATCATCGCGGCGAATTCGAAAATATCCATGTCGGCCATGCCGCCATCGGCATGGCGACTGTCCAGATATCGACGAAACAGGGCATATTGATCTTCGGTCGCCCAAGGACTGGTGACTTCCCTGCGCAAACTGGAATTGCGCCTTAAGACTCGGCGCTGGTTCTTGTTGGGCGTAAAATCGGCAACGCGGATACGCGCGGACAGGCAGGCCACGCATTCCGCACAAGACGGGCGGTAAAGAACGTTCTGTGACCGACGGAATCCCTGTTTGGACAATGCGTCATTCAACTTGTCCGCATTGTCGCTTTGCAGCGATGTGAACAGCTTCCTCTCCATCCGGCCATCAAGATAGGGGCAGGGTTGCGGGGCCGTCACATAAAACTGGGGCGCTATGGGCAGCGTGTGGCGCATGGACTGAAACTAAAACCGATCAAGGATACATTGATATCGGCGTCACGTTAACAAGGCAGACCAAATCCGCCAAGTATTGAGTTTCCGTCGGGCGATCTTTGGCCAGATCGGCAGGAAAGCAAACGGCCCGTGGTTAACGGGCCGCTTTCATCAGAAACATTTTGGTGCCAGCATCAATATTGGCCTGAACCCCGGTGATCACGGTTTTGCGCGGCACGCGGTCCATCGGATGATTCTGCTTCATCATCGTCGTTGCTATGCGTTTCCTTGGCTCTGCGGGCACGGTCGTCCAGATATTGGTCAAACTCGGCCTTGTCCTTGCTGTCGCGCAACCGTTTCAGGAATGCCTCGAACTCTTCTTGTTCGCGGGCCAGGCGGTCCAGTGTGTCGGCCTTGTAGGCGTCAAAGGCAGAATTGCCCGAAGAACTGAACTGACCGCGGCGCGAAGACATGCGGCGCATCAGGGTGTTGGCATTTTGGCTATTTCGGCCACAGGAATTGGCGAACATGCGTTTGCTCCAGATCATATAGGCAAGAAGGGCGAGGCCGACCGGCCAGAAAACGATAAAGCCCAGCACCATTGCTGCGATCCAGGCGCCTTTGCCGCGATCGTCGAGCCAGCTTTCGGCCCGTCCGGGCCAGGCGGCGATAGTGGACATTGAATTTCCTCCGTTTGTGGATGTGAACCCTATTCACATTACCAAGATTGGATGTCGGAGGCTCCGCGTCAAGAGCTATGTTAAACATTTTTACATTTTTCGCTTTAATTGTCTTATTATTCAGTAAATTCAGCAGTTTGCGCTCCGGTCATTTTCAGCAAAGCTGCCGGATCAATCGAAAAGATATGACGCGGGGTGCCAGCGGCGGCGTAAACGCGCTCAAATTCCAGCAACCTTGGGTCAAAATAACTTTCAACCGGGGTCAGGTGGCCAATCGGGGCGACCCCGCCAATGGCAAAACCAGTTTCTGCCCGGATCAGATCCGCATCGGCCTTGCCCAACGCCTGTCCAGCCACGGCGCTGGCGCGTTTTGCGCTGACGCGATTTCCACCTGCAGTTATGAACAAAACCACGTGGCCGCTGTTCTCGCCTTTGAAGATGATCGATTTGGCGATTTGATCCAATGCGCAACCCGCCGCTTCGGCCGCTTGCTGCGCTGTGCGCGTTTCGGCCGTCATTTCCAGAATGTCCGCGCTCAGGCCCGATGCGGCCAATGCCAGTTCGACACGCTTCATGCTCTTGCTCATTGGTGTTTTCCATCGTCCGGTTGCCCGGCTTAGTTAGCTATGCCTGCCAGGAATAATCAATTCCGGACTTCCCGAGCCATATGTTTGCCCAGAAAAAGGGGTCATTGACGCGGGCATTGGCACCGATACTGTCATTGCATGAGTTTTGCATCCCGACTGACCCGCTGCCCCATCCCCTATGAACCCGACCGCGCAACTGACACGCGCGTGCGCTTTGCCGGGCTGGCCCCGGAACTGCGGGCATTGCTCGAAGGCGCGGCCGGGTGCAGCCCCTACCTTGCCGGTTTGATGATACGTGAAGCCGACTGGCTTGAAGCGGCATTGGAAGACCGGCCTGAAGCGGTACTAAACAGCGAAATCAAGAGTTTGATCGGGCTGGAAACTGAAGGTCTGGCAGGTTCGCTGCGCGTCGCCAAGGCCCGTGTGGCGCTTTTGGCCGGCCTCGCTGATCTGGGGGGCGTATGGACGCTGGAAGAGGTTACCGGCGCGTTGACCCGGCTTGCTGACACGGCCGTCAATACTTCACTCCGCGCGCTTGTCTTCGATGAAATTCGCCGGGGTAAAATCCCCGGAGCAGTGCCGTCGGATGCGGAAACGGCTGCAGGCGTCACCGCCCTTGCAATGGGCAAGATGGGCGCAGGTGAGTTGAATTATTCGTCCGACATTGATCTCATCTGCCTGTTCGATGAAACCCGTTTCGATCCGGGCGATGTGCAGGAGGCAAGGTCTTCCTTCATCAAGGTGATCAGGCGCATGACCGGGCTTTTGTCGGATCTGACAGCCGACGGTTATGTTTTTCGCACTGATCTGCGCCTGCGTCCCGATGCCTCGGTCACCCCTGTCTGCATATCCATGGCGGCGGCGGAACAATATTACGAGGCACAGGGCCGTACCTGGGAACGTGGTGCCTTCATCAAGGCCCGTGCTGCCGCTGGTGACATAGCGGCGGGGGAACGATTTCTGGGTACGCTGACACCCTTCGTCTGGCGCCGTCACCTTGATTTCGCGGCAATCGAAGATGCCTATGATATGCGGCTTCGTATCCGTGACCATAAGCGCTTGCATGGCAAGGTGGTGTTGGAAGGGCATAATATGAAACTCGGTTCTGGCGGGATCCGGGAGATCGAGTTTTTCACCCAGACACGCCAACTTATTGCCGGGGGGCGTGACGTCGACCTGCGTGAGCGCGGTACAGTTCCTGCGCTGGCAGCATTGGCGAAAAAGGGCTGGGTTGAAAAGGACGACGCTGTCGAACTGACCGCCATTTACCGCGCCCACAGGGAGGTTGAGCATCGCTTGCAAATGATAGCTGATGCCCAGACCCATGATTTGCCCATATCCGCCGATGGGTTCGACCGGCTCGCGCGCATGATGGGCGAAGGCGATACCGGCAAGGTCCGCCGTGACATTCGCGACCGCATTGACCGTGTTGCCGAACTCACCGAAGCCTTCTTTGCCCCCGGCGAGGCTGGTGACGCGCCGCGATTCAGTCAAGAGGATCAGGCCGTCGTGGATACCTGGCGTTCCTATCCGGCGCTCAGGTCACAGCGGGCCACCGCAATTTTTAAGCGCGTTCAACCAAAGATACTGACGATGCTGGACCGTGCCGCCAACCGGGCCGAAGCCTTGCGCCAGTTTGACGGCTTTCTGGCAGGGCTACCGGCGGGAGTTCAGCTTTTCTCATTGTTTGAGGCGAACCCGCAGCTTATCGAGCTGATCGTTGACATCTGTGCGACCGCGCCCGGTCTGGCAAACTACCTGTCACGCAATGCCGATGTTCTGGACGCGGTGATC
>JAOUMG010000511.1 GCA_029881635.1 Paracoccaceae bacterium
CACCGCCGTCTGCCCAACTGAGATGGGTATTGTATTTCAGCAGAAAATGCGTCTTTCTATCGAGGCACTGTTCGCTGATGCACAGCAAGACTGCGTGAGCGGGAGGCGAAAAAAACGAACGGATTCGTGAGGTTGGCGTGATGGAGAACTGGGATGAGATCCGAACGGCCTTTCAGGTCGCAAGGATCGGAACCGTCAGCGGCGCTGCTGAGGTGCTGGGCGTGCATCATGCAACCGTGATCCGCCATATCGATGCTTTGGAAGGCCGGCTGGGGGCAAAACTGTTTCAGCGCCACGCGCGCGGCTATACGGCGACCGAGGCTGGCCAGGAACTGCTCAAGGTCGCGCAGACCACGGAAGAACAGTTCGCCCATCTGGCGGCCCGCATCAATGGCGCCGGCGCCGGAATATCGGGCGAGTTGGTCGTGACCTCGCTGCCGGGCCTGTCGCCGATCATTACGCCGACACTGATCCGCTTGCAGTCCGCCCATCCGGAGCTGAAGGTTCACTATGTCACCGATGCGCGCGTGTTCCGGCTTGAATACGGCGAGGCGCATGTGGCCATTCGCGCCGGGACCAAGCCGCAGGAGCCCGACAACGTGGTTCAGCGGTTGACCACCCATTGCGTGGCGCTTTACGGGTCACCGGAATACCTTGCGAGAAGCGGCCTGCCGCAGGATGAGGAGTCCTTGCCGTCGCACCGATTTGTCGGACCGCAAGGGACCGACAGCCGCGCACCGTTTTTCCGCTGGCTGTTCCAGCAGGTGGGGCCGCAGCAGGTTGTTTTTCACTCCAATGATGGCGATGCACAGATGGATGCCGTGGTTGCGGGTGCGGGATTGGGGTTCTTGCCGGTCAGGTCGGCGCGGGCGCGCCCCGGCCTTGTCGAGGTGATGCCGCCACGGGCTGAATGGGAAGTGCCCCTATGGCTGGTAACCCATGTTGACCTGCACCGGACGCCCAAGGTGCAGGCCTTTGTCACCGCCGTGAAGGAAGATCTGCGCGACGAGCTGGGGGCAACCTGTTGATCCCGGACGCCTGGCGCGGCCATCTGGCAATGTTGCTTTTCTCGGCCTTGGTGGCAGGATCCTATTCACTGGGGGCACTGTCGGCCAATCTGGTGGCCCCGACCGCCTTTACCGCCGCAAGGTTCCTTATCGCGGCGGCGATTATTGGCGCGGCAGTGGTGGCGACGGGGTCGGGCAGTCGCGCGGATTTTGCAGCCCCCTGGCGCTATCTGATCCTGGGGGCATTATTTGCCTCCTACTTCGTCTTGATGTTTGTCGCGCTGAAAACCGCAGCGCCGGTTTCCACTGCAGCGGTCTTTACCCTGACGCCGGTAATGTCGGCGGTGTTTGGATGGCTTTTGTTGCGTCAGGTGACAACGGGCCGAATGGCCCTGGCGCTCTGCATTGGGGCGGTGGGCGCGCTATGGGTGATCTTCCGGGCGGATTGGGGCGCCTTCTTGCGCTTTGCCATCGGGCGCGGCGAGGCGGTCTTTTTCGTCGGGTGCATCGCCCACGCACTATATACGCCTTTGGTACGCAAGCTGAACCGAGGAGAAAGCCCGCTGGTGTTCAGTTTCGGGATGATGCTGGCGGGTCTGATGGTTCTGGTGTTTTGGAGCTGGGGTGACATCCGGGCGACAGATTGGGCATCGCTGCCAGGGATCGTCTGGATCACGCTGGCCTATACCGCGATCTTCGCCAGTGCTGCCACCTTCGTCTTGCTGCAATATGCCACGCTGCGGCTGCCGTCAGCCAAGGTCATGGCCTATACCTATCTCACCCCGTCATGGGTGATCTTGTGGGAAATCGCCCTGGGTCACGGCGCCCCGCGTGGGCTGGTTTTGGGCGGTGTGGTGATGACCATGCTGGCGCTCTTGCTGCTGCTCAAGGATGAGGCGCACTAGGATTTCTGGTGGCTGGGAAAGATATCAGCATCTTCGCAGCCGGGTATTCAAACCAGCCGGAAAACTGGTGTCAGTCCGAGTTGCTTTCGCGTCTGCGAAAGCGACGAGAGATATCTTGCGCCTGAAAAGGCGATCTGCCGGATCAGAGCAGTTTCAAGGTCAGGGGGAAACCTGCGGAAACTCGTTTGCAAGGAACCGTTCGAATGCGTCGAAGTCCAATGGGTCGAACTGGCCGAAACCTTGTATCCAGACAGTGGCCGCGCGCATGGCATCGGGCTCAAGCTTGCACCATTTGACCCGCCCACGTTTTTCCTGACTGATCAGCCCGGCATCTGCCAGCACGATAAGGTGTTTGGATATCGCGGCCAGTGACATGTCAAAGGGGGCGGCCACATCGGTGACGGCCATGTCATCTTCCAAAAGCATGATCAGGATCGCCCGCCGGGTCGGATCGGCGAGGGCAGCAAAAATTACATCGAGTTTTCTGTCAGCCACTGATGTCATGATGCCATCTCTGCGCGGCCCAGTGCCGATCGTCAACCACCTGGTTGAATATGCTTTGGCGGCCGATACAGGTGATCTTGCTTGTCTGGGGTTGCTTTGCCGCGACGAAGGGTCAGGGATAAATATCGTGATATCAGTATCTTAGTTGATATCATTACCCGCGTTTGATTGCTTGACTCCGACGCTTGCGCCTTTTAGCTATCGCGCGACTGTCCATGGGGGCAAATGCGATGTCTGATGAGCCTGATCCGGAGCGGTTGCGTGCGCTCGATAAACGGATCGCTGAGGCAAAAAAGGCAACCGCGCCAAAGCCACCCAAG
>JAOUMG010000028.1 GCA_029881635.1 Paracoccaceae bacterium
CGATATTGCCCGCGATTACCGCGCGGCCCGCGCAATGATCGGACTTGTGCCGCAGGAAATCGCCCTGGAATCCTTTGAAACCGTGATCAACACGGTCCGTTTCACGCGCGGGCTCTATGGTCGGGCGCGCGACGACGCCTATCTGGAACGGATCCTGAGATCTCTGACACTCTGGGACAAGCGCGATGCGAAACTGATCGAACTCTCAGGTGGCATGAAACGGCGGGTGATGATCGCCAAAGCCCTGTCACATCAACCCAAAATACTCTTTCTCGATGAGCCAACCGCAGGGGTTGACGTGAACCTGCGGCGCGAAATGTGGCAATTGGTGCGCGATCTGCAAAACTCCGGCGTGACCATCATTCTGACCACCCACTACATCGCCGAAGCCGAAGAAATGGCCGACCGTATCGGCGTCATCAACAAGGGCCGACTGATGCTGGTGCGTGACAAGTCCGCTCTCATGCACGAATTCGGTCGCAAACAGCTGCGCATCGATCTCGCACAGGCTCTTGGGGCATTGCCACCCACATTGGCACAACAGGGGCTGACCCTCAGCAGCGACGGGCTGCATGTGCTTTATGAATATGACACCAAGGCCGACCGAAGTGGCATCGCGCGGCTGCTGGCTGACTTCGCCGCTGCCGGATTGGCTGTGCGCGACCTGTCGACCGAAGAAACCTCGCTGGAGGAAGTCTTTCTGCGATTGGTAGAGGAACCGTCATGAACTGGCGCGCAGTCCAAACCATCTACCGCCACGAAATGGCGCGTTTCTGGCGAACGCTGTGGGAATCGCTAGCCTCGCCTGCGCTGTCGACCGTGCTTTATTTCGTCGTCTTCGGGGCCGCCATCGGCAGCCGGATCGAAACTGTGGGCGGGGTCAGTTACGGCGCGTTCATCGTACCGGGGCTGATCATGCTGACGGTCTTGCAGCAATCTGTTGCCAATGCCTCATTCGGCATCTTCGCTCCAAAGTTCAACAACACGATTTATGAGGTGCTGGCCGCCCCAATGTCCTTCATTGAAATTGTGCTGGGCTATGTCGGTGCGGCGGCGGTCAAGTCGATGATCATTGCAGCGGTGATCCTTCTCACCTCCTATCTCTTTGTTGACATCCGCATTGCCCATCCGGTCTGGATGCTGGCCTTTCTGGTGCTGACCGCCGTCAGTTTTTCGCTTCTGGGGTTTTTGCTTGGCATCTGGGCCAAGGACTGGCAGCAGGTCCAGATCATCCCGATGATGGTCATAACGCCCTTGGTCTTCCTTGGAGGTGCGTTTTATTCGGCCGACATGCTGCCGCCCTTCTGGGAAGGCGTGGCACGGTTGAACCCGGTGCTCTATCTCATCTCGGGTTTCCGCTGGTCGTTCTTCGATATCGCCGATGTGCCTGTCGGAGTGTCGCTGATCGCCGTATCGCTCTTTCTGGCGCTCGGCATGGCCGCAGTCTGGTTCATCTTCCGCACCGGCTGGCGGCTACGGCAGTGACATTGGGCAAAACTGCGCAGGTCGCCTGCAATTTCAAGGCATAGCCCGCGTCGCGGAAAGGTGCTTGTTTCCAACCCTAACCCGCTGAAGGGATACCAGCACAAGGGGTCAACGGCGCGGAACCTCTTCAGGCAGCGTATGGTCGCCGAGGGTGACCGGCCAGTCTGGTGAGGCTGGCTCGCCCGGCATAGCCAATAAGGCAAAGAACTGTCCGTTAACGCTTTGTTTCAGTAGGTTTGCGCCGTCATTCATCCCAATGTCTATTCTACGGACAATGTGGGCCTTCGGGGTTGCCGATTGAAGCCGCTGTGACGCGCGTCGGACCGTAAAATCCCACCTTAAATCACATTCTAACCGGGGAGTTCGCGCCAGACCTTCGGATCGACGCTGGCCGCCGCGAATATCCCACCCCAGAGGGCACCGGGAATGCCCGGGCTCAATACATCCTGGCCTGCGAGGATGAGGCCCGGCACCGGAGTCTTTGCCTGAAGCGCGTCGCTGACCACGCGTTCGGGCGTCACATCGATGCCGTAGAACCCGCCATGGTGATGCCCCGTGATCTCTTCGGTGGAGAGCGGCGTCGAAAGATTGCGAAACACCACGAGCTTGGCAAGGTCAGGGAAATATTTCTCGAACTGCGCGAAGAGGATTTCCTCGACCTTTTGCTTGAAGGCCTGGTAGTCCTCGCCTCGCGCGCCCGGCTCCAGATGGGCCCATTTCTCCACCACGGACCAGTCGGTCCACGCCACGATCTCCCCGGCATATTTCCGGGACGGGCCAGGAACGTGCGCGCTGTCCTTGAGCGAAGCGAACGAAACGAACATGCCCTCGGGCGGGTTTTCGGGCGCGTCGGTCCATACGACGTCAACCTTGCCGCCCGGGTATATCCAGTGGTTCGAGCGGGTCGCCCCGGCATCCTCGATATCGCCCTCAAAGCCCATGAACAGGCTGAAATGGGCGACCGAGTGGGGCAAAGCGTTAATTTCATCGACCCAGCCCTGATGCCCGCACCCCTCGGGCAAGAGCGTATTCACCGTCTCGCGCGCCCCGATATCGGAGATCACGGCCTTGGCGCGGATCTCCTCTCCCTCTGCCGTGCGTATCCCGACGACCCGCTCATTCTCGATGACCAGCGTCTCGACGCGGGTGTTCGCCCGCGCCTCGCCCCCGGCCTTCGTGATCGTCGGCAGGATGTGCTCGGCAAAGGCCGCGCCGCCGCCCTCCGGATACCAGGCGCCACTCTCCAAGTAGGAGCCGGTGATCAGGGCATGCATTGCAAAGCTTGCCTTGCTGGGCCGGCCGCCGTGGTCAAACCACTGCGCGGCGAAGGCCGCAGCGAGGTCGGGGTTGTCGGTGATCTCGTCAATCACCTCCTGCGTCGTCCGCTTGCACCAGCGGTCGATGGCATGGCCGTGCCACCACTTCATCGCCGACCCGATGAGCTCGGGCAGCGCGCGAGTCGAAGTGACGGTAAAAGACGCCTGCCTGCCTTCCCTGAGCGCCGCGATCCAAGCCTCGATGGCCTTGGCCTCGTCCGGAAACCGGTCCTTGAGATCGCGCTCCTGCGCCTCGAAGGGGCGCGACAGGGACAGCGGCGCGGTGTCGCCGATATGCAGGTTGTCATAGATTGAACCCATGGAGGTGAACTTGATCGGTGTGTCCGACAGCCAATCGAGCATGTGGCGCTCGCGATCCTCCGGGGCGACGCAATTGAGGTAGTGGATGCCTGCATCCCAGGAGAACCCCTCCATGGAGAAGCTGTGGGTCAGGCCGCCGAGCGTCTGGTACTGCTCCAGCAGAAGTACCTTGTGCCCGAGCTTCGACAGCGCGGCGGCTGCGGCCATGCCGCCCATACCTGATCCGATGATTATGGCGTCCCAGCCATTTCTGTCAGCGTCAGCCAATTCTACTCTCCTTCGCATTGGAACGGGTCGCGAGAATAATCTGTCCGCGCGTGAAGATAGCAGGTGCCCGCTGAATGCGACTTGATCGCAATCAATCTTAGGGGGGGATCCGGTTTCCCATTTCCCCAAGCCACCGATACGTGCGGAACAGCTTGCGGGTATCTGTGTTGTTTTTGTGATAACCGGACATTCAAACTTGCTGCAGCGAAGGCTGAACATGGTCTCAAATCAGCCATAGGCAAACAATGGCCGCCACCTAGCTGCGTCTTGACCGGATCTAGTTTTGCTTAAGCCAATAATTTGTTGCAACGAGGTGACCCGCCGGTGTTGCCTGCTTTCCAACGCACATTGACAGCCCCATATGCTCGCTTGCTGTGCTTCGAAACGATCTGGGGAATTGTCGCCTTCGTGGCCAAGATTGGCGCGGGTAGAATGTGACGGGTCCACATGATAGGCTGGCATCAGGTCAAAGGGATATAAAACTCTATATATATCAACATACTAAATTCAATTTCATGTATGAATCGCCCCCCCTTTCACAGCCCTGAAAGCTGCTATATATCCCGGCAATGCCCCAGAACCCGCCCAGCCTCCGCCCCGACCTCGCCCCCCGGCCCCTCATCGAGGGCGCATCCCGGCCCGGCCAGCCTACCATCGGAATGGTTTCCCTCGGCTGCCCCAAGGCGCTGGTGGATAGCGAACGTATCCTGACGCGTCTGCGCGCAGAAGGGTACGCGATTTCGCCCGACTATCAGGGTGCCGACGCAGTTATCGTCAATACTTGCGGGTTTCTCGATTCCGCCAAGGCCGAAAGCCTTGAGGCCATCGGCGAGGCCTTGGCAGAAAACGGCCGCGTCATTGTTACTGGCTGTCTCGGAGCCGAGCCGGAATATATCACCGGCGCCCACCCTTCCGTTCTGGCCGTCACCGGCCCGCATCAATACGAAAAGGTGCTGGATGCCGTCCATCAGGCGGTGCCGCCCAGCCCCGATCCCTTCATCGACCTTCTGCCCGCCACCGGCGTTTCGCTGACACCGCGCCACTACAGCTATCTGAAGATTTCCGAGGGCTGTAACCACAAATGCCGGTTCTGCATCATCCCCGACATGCGCGGCCGGCTTCAGTCCCGCCCTGCCCATGCTGTGATCCGCGAGGCGGAAAAGCTGGTCGCCGCCGGCGTGAAGGAGTTGCTGGTCATCTCACAGGACACCTCGGCCTATGGTGTGGATATCAAGCATGCCAGTGACCGTGGCCACCGCGCCCATATCACCGATCTGGCGCGGGATCTGGGATCGCTCGGGGCTTGGGTCAGGCTTCACTATGTCTACCCCTACCCGCATGTTCGCGACCTGATCCCGCTGATGGCCGAGGGTCTCGTCCTGCCCTATCTCGATATACCGTTCCAGCACGCCCATCCCGATACACTGAAACGCATGGCCCGTCCCGCCGCAGCCGCCAAGACGCTGGACGAGATCGCAGCCTGGCGCAAAACCTGCCCGGAAATTACCCTGCGGTCGACCTTCATCGTCGGCTATCCCGGCGAAACCGAGGCGGAGTTTCAGACGCTTCTCGACTGGATGGACGAAGCACAACTCGACCGGGTCGGCTGCTTTCAGTACGAAAACGTCGCCGGCGCCCGTTCGAACGCCTTGCCGGATCATGTGCCGGATGAGGTTAAGCAAGACCGATGGGATCGGTTCATGGCCAAGGCCCAGACGATATCCGAGGCCAAGCTATTGGCCAAGGTTGGTACGCGGATTGACGTGATCGTGGATCAGGTTGACGACGAAGGCGCCACTTGCCGCACCAAAGCGGACGCACCGGAAATCGATGGCAGTCTCTTCATCGACGAAGGGTTCGAGACGCTGACCCCGGGCGATATCGTCACGGTCGAAGTGGACGAGGCCGGGGAATATGATCTGTGGGGCAAGCACATCCCAAGCGCGTGATGAGCCTCATTTGGACTCAACGATCTGCCCTTCATCGGCTAGCCTTGCCCAGACTCCACCATCGAGGATGTGCCCTTGGGGACAGAAACAGAGACATTTCTGGACAAGATAGGACGTTTGCTCGCGCGCAAGCTCAGCACGCAGATTTCGGGTTATCACCCCTATACACCATCGGATTTTCATACGTTATGCGAAACGCTGCTGCCCGGTGATATCCTCCTGATCGAGGGCGATACTCGTATCTCAAAAGCCATCAAGTACCTCACCCAATCCACCTGGTCGCATTCAGCATTCTATATCGGCGATGCCTTGCCTGCACCTTCGGACGGTTCAGAGCGACCGCGTCTGATTGAGGTGATGCTCGCAGATGGCTGCATCGCTGTTCCGCTTTCGAAATATGAGACTTACAATACCCGCATCTGTCGCGCGGCAAATCTGACCGATGCAGAACGCGCCGAGATTGTCGCCTTCATGATTGGCAAGATCGGCCTGAAATACGATCTCCACAATATCTTTGACCTGCTCAGATATTTCTTTCCGACACCCCCTGTGCCGGTCCGCTGGCGACGGCGTATGCTGGCCGTTGGGTCGGGCGACCCGACAAGGGCGATTTGTTCATCTCTGATCGCGCAGGCATTTCAGTCGATCCGCTATCCGATCCTGCCCAATGTGACGGTTTTGGGCGAAGATGGCGACTATGCGCGGCGCGAGATTTTTCATATCCGCCACCATTCGCTTTTTGCGCCACGAGATTTCGATCTTTCACCATATTTCGAAGTTGTGAAACCAACACTCAAAAAAGGCTTCGACCATCGCAGCCTTACTTGGAAAAGCCCACCGGATAACCTGTCCAGGTAGAGGGTTCATTCCACATACGCTATGCGCATCAGCCGCGCCGGAATAGTGCCGCTTACACCTAAGGCCGGCTACAGGTTTGCCGCGTTCCCCCAACATTCCCATAGGCTTTTCGCCAGGCAACTGATGTAGCGTTTGGAATGTGCGGGTAGATCAGAAAACCAGTATAACCCCCCATGCGATACCCGCCGCAATAGCGGTAAGGGCAACCCCGGCAGAGCCACAATCCTTGGCTTTCTTGGCCCCAGGATTCGGATTTGGCATGGCAACGTCCACCACTTCTTCAAGCGCGGTGTTGAACAACTCGGCCGCCAGAATCAGGACCCCCAGCGCAACTATGATCGCACGTTCGGCGGCGGTCAGATCAAGTGACATCGCCAAAGCCACCGAAGCGACGTTCACCAAAGTCCATTGCCGCAAGGACTTCTCCGTTTCCCAGGCGGCCGTCCAACCCTGCCATGACCAGCGGCAGGTATTGGCAAATCGCCGCGTTTCGCTTGAGATATGGCCCCACATCTACCAGCCCCTAAACATCTGTTGATTATGTAAAGGCATTCTAGCCGGGGGCCGTGTCGATTGCCAACAAGCAGGTTCAACTCGGTGGCGACACCTCAGACAGGTATGCACGTACCGCCGTTTGCACATGGCGGAAACGGTCACCGCCAAGCTTCACCCCGCCAAACCATCGGGTCACCACGACAATATGGTTGGTCAGGTTTTCACGTTCGAGCATACGCAATATCACTGCGCCTGCCCCTGCTTCGCCATCATCAGCTTTGATCTGGGTCTGCAGACCATTTTCATCCAACAACAGCCCCCAACTGTTATGAGTTG
The DNA here is from genome assembly GCA_029881635.1 of Paracoccaceae bacterium. Taxonomy (GTDB): domain Bacteria; phylum Pseudomonadota; class Alphaproteobacteria; order Rhodobacterales; family Rhodobacteraceae; genus Albidovulum. The sequence continues at coordinate 7,028 of JAOUMG010000028.1, forward strand.
CGCGGGCGAATTTCTTTGAACGCTTCAGATCGCGAATGAATGCACTTGCCCCTTCCGAGGAAAACACAGGTCCGCCAGCGACCGAATATTTCGATCCCCGGTCGGACAGGACATTGTTGATAATCTTCATGACCCCTCTGCCCAGAGGAATAGGCCAGATATCAGGTCAAACCAAGCCTCTTAAACCTTCGAGGATTGCGCGATTGGCACACCAGTCTGGTGTTTGGGGGAGTGTGGCAGTTTCAGTTTTGGGAACCGAGGTCGCAGGACCATTGGGACAAACACGGCAGTTGGCCAGCATCGAGTGAAAATCGGTCAAGCTCAGTATTCCTGTCAGAAGCGCCTGTCCAACGACAACACCGTGACGGCGGGTTTCCTTTGTTGTCAGAAAATAGGGTGTGGTTGGCGGGCTTGCCTGCGCCGCCGTCCCTTCGTCGCGATGGGGATTAAACTTCACAACCTTCATGAACCCTCGCATTGGCATTTACTGATTTGACGATGGGCGCAGGTTCGGCAACTGGCATTGATCTGTGTCAAACTTCTGCATGCCAACCCGTTACCGAAGGGTGATCAATGTCTTGCGCACCGTGTCAATACGCGCGGCATTCGGTGGGTGAGTACCCAGGAACCGATTACCCGGGTCGGGGATGCGTGCAAAGAACGCAGCACCCCTTTCGGGATCAAACCCTGCATTCCAAGTCAGGACGGTGCCCAGCGCATCAGCTTCAAGCTCAAAATCTTTGGAAAAGCGCCTTGCGCCGATTGTACCGCCAAGATCCTGCGCGTTCCGGATGGCCTCACCATCCGCCCCGGATGCAGCCGTAAGCGCTCCAAAGATCAGCGCGCCGGTCAAAGCAGATTGTTTCTGACGCGGAATATGACCTGCAATATGGTGGGCTGCCTCATGTCCCATGACAAAGGCAATTTCGTCTATGTTGCGTGCGTCGCGGATAAGGGCAGTGCTGAACGCGATGATCGGTCGACCGGAACGATCAAGGCTCTGCCTGGCATTCGGTGGCTGTCCGGGGCGGGCATCAACCACAATTTGGAAATCACAGTTTGCGGCCGATCTGCGGATCCGACACTCGCGTTCGATCATCGGTTCCATTCGTGCCACGACCGCAGCGAAATTCGCCTCTGCCGCAGCGGCACCGATTGGTGGACCCGCAGGGGGCAACAGGGCGGCGGGCGGTGCGGAAACTGGTGGTACCGTTTCCACACAGGCACCGACGGCCAAGAATGCCAATAGAATAAGCCGTTTCATACCTTCTCCGAGGTTTTACTGGCAACTGCTTCGATCTGCCTGCGACCAAATTTAAACGCTTATCGGGCCGCATGAAAGGTTGAGATTTTACTAAACGCGCAATTGTGTGGATACCTGCCGGTGGTCCAGCCCGACATCAATCCTTGGCCGACATCCGGTACACACCCTCTGGCAGGTTAAGCGCCGCGGCCAATTCACGTACTTGCGCCATTGACATGATGATCTTGACCACCTCGTCACGGCGAGGGTCGTATTGTTCGATGGTCACACATTCCTCAAAGCCCTGAATGGTCACATCTTCTTCCAGATGCGGGGACCCTTCATCGACAAGGGTGATGACCGTGGTGTCAAAATCGTGCTCGATGCTGAACATGCATTCAACCTATCGCGGAGTTGGGTCAGGCTCAATCAGGTTAATGCACCGCAACAGAGCGTTACACTGTCATCATACCTCTATGGCAACCACAGCCAGACAATCGCCTGCCTTTACCAGCCCTGGGAAATGTCGTGCGGTCAAAATTCCGGCCCGCCCGGCATGGCAATCAATCGGTGTGACACCAGTTCGATCCGTTGGCCAAATACGCGCTATCAGTTGCCCCTTTGCGACCGTTTCACCAAGATCGGCCATAGGTTCAATCAGGCCGTCTGCCTGCGCAAAGGTAAAACAATCCCCGTCAGGCATATCCAGCTGAACCGTCGGCTCCACCACCAGGCTTCCCTTCAGGATACCCGCGTGGATGAGCATATTTTGCACGCCTTTTCGGGCAATCGCGATCGAACGTGCAGTAGCGGTGCCACCGCCGCCGAGTTCGGTCGAAACAAAAACCTTGCCCAACTCTTCAACCGTCGTGTCGAACATGCCGACATTGTCAATTTCCAGCAGCATCATCGACCAGGGCGCATTGAACGCATTCATGGCAGCCACGCATTTAGCCTCTTGCGCCTTGTCGGGCAGGACATGTGCCGCAGCGAATGGCAGGAAATCGAGCGTTTTTCCGCCTGAATGAAAATCGAGCACTATATCTGCCAGCGGAACCAATGTCCGAGTGACATAATCGGCGATCTTCTGGGTCACGGTCCCATCAGGTGCACCGGGAAAAACGCGGTTCATGTTCCCCTTGTCGATGGGCGAGGTGCGCGTACCGGCCCTGAATGCCGGATAATTCAGCGCCGGCATGATAATAACGCGGCCGGTTATTTCCCGCGGGTTCAGGCTCGCGGCCAGGTTCATCAGCGCCACAGGACCTTCATACTCATCGCCATGATTGGCGCCGGTCAGTAGTGCTGTCGGTCCCTCGCCGTTGCGGATCACAGTGATGGGGATCATGACCGATCCCCAGGCACTGTCATCGCGGCTGTAGGGCAGGCGCAAGAATCCGTGATGCGCACCGTCCTGATCGAACGGAATCGTTGGCGTAATCGGGTTCGGTTTCATGGGCTTACCCCTTTACAACCATTTGCCGGGGCACATCGGCCAGAAGCTCGGGCGCGCCCTTGCCGATGACGATGCTTTCGGTGATCTCAAAACCCCAGTCCTCCATCCAGAGGCCGGTCATGAAGTGGAACGTCATGTTTTCCTCCAGCACCGTCTTGTCGCCGGGGCGCAAGGACATGGTGCGTTCGCCCCAATCGGGTGGATAGGAAATTCCGATCGGATAACCGGTGCGGTTATCCTTGATGATCCCGTATTTCTTCAGCACGCCGAAAAAGGCAAAAGCGATGTCTTCGCACATATTGCCTGCCTTGGCGGCTTCCAGCCCCGCCTCCATCCCTTCCAGAACCGCCTTCTCGGCATCTAGGAAGGTCTGCGTCGGCTTGCCGAGAAAGACGGTGCGCGACAGGGGGCAGTGATAGCGGTGATAGGCGCCCGCGATTTCAAAGAACGTGCCTTCGCCCGACTTCATCGGCTTGTCGTCCCAAGTCAGATGCGGGGCAGAGGCATCAGCGCCCGAGGGCAAGAGGGGCACGATGGCGGGGTAATCGCCGCCCGCCCCGATGCCATCGTCATAGCGCAGACCGGCATCGTAGATTTCCGCCACGAGATCGCATTTCCGCATCCCCGGCTCGACCTTGTCGAAGATCCGCCGGTGCATCTTGCCGACGATCTTGCCCGCGACACGCATGTAGTCGAGCTCCTGCTCGGATTTCACCGCGCGCTGCCAGTTCACCAG
>JAOUMG010000512.1 GCA_029881635.1 Paracoccaceae bacterium
CCTGAGGTTGATGGCCGAATATTTGCCGGCGTAGCCAGTTTCAAGCAGCCGTCCAGAAAAGACCCGGATCTGCAATATTCCCGCTTTGCCCACCGCGCCGATCCTGATCGGATTGCCGCTGTTGTCGACCGGGTGGCATGCTGGCACCGTTTGGCGGCCACACCTGCGCGCGACCGAAAACTGGCGCTCATCCTGTCGACCTATCCCGGCAAGGCGCATCAGTTGGCCCATGCCGTTGGCCTAGATGCGCTGGCCTCAGCCGAAGCTATGCTGGATGTGATTGATGGCGCGGGCTACAGCATCACGAAGCAAACTAACCTTGGGGCTTCGCTGACAAGTGAAGCATTGAATTGGCCCGTTTCAGCCTATTTAGAGACTGTTTTATCGCTACCCACGGATCTCCGCAACAGACTTTTTGCGGCTTGGGGTGCCCCGGAAAATGATCCGACTGTATCTGACGGCTTCTTTCGGTTTTCGGCCATAAGCTGCGGTAACGCTGTAATCGCTTTGCAGCCTGAGCGGGGGGACGTCGCGTCGCGCGGCGACGACTATCACGATTTGTCGCGCACCCCGCGCCATGCTTACGTGGCCTTCTATCTCTGGCTGCAGCGCATGGGGCTTCATGCGCTGGTTCATATCGGGGCCCACGGGACGCTGGAATGGTTGCCGGGCAAGTCGGTTGCCTTGTCAGCCGATTGCTGGCCCGAAGCGCTGACAGGCACTTTGCCGGTCATCTATCCATTTATCGTCAATGATCCTGGTGAAGCGGCACAAGCCAAGCGCCGTATCGGCGCGGTAACGATTGGCCACCTGCCGCCACCGTTGATTGACAGCGCCGTTCCTACCGGTCTGGTCCACCTTGAACGGTTGCTGGACGAATATTCCGCTGCCGATGGGCTTGATCCGGCCCGCCGGGACCGCTTGATCCAGTCAATCCGCGATGAGGCGCAGGCGGTCGGTGTTGAAGGTGATCTGGGGATTCCCACCGATGCCTCACCCGCCGAGGCGATCACCCGCATCGACCGCTTTGTATGTGACATCAAGGAAAGCCAGTACGGCGACGGATTGCATGTTTTCGGGCAAGGCGAATGCGGCGTCGAAGAAACGGCTGGTTTTTTGGCGGCACTGAATGGCAGGCGCGTTGATGGTGGCCCCTCAGGGTCGCCCTATCGCGGTCGGTCGGATGTACTGCCCACGGGTCGCAATCTGTTCACCACCGATCCACGGGCGGTGCCATCGCGTGCGGCGCAGGCGCAGGGTGTCAAGCTGGCTGAAGAACTGCTGCGCAGGCATTTGCAGGACCACGGCGATTGGCCGAAATCACTGGTTGTGGATCTCTGGGGTTCCGCCACTATGCGCACGGCGGGCGAAGAATTTGCCATGGCATTGCATCTGGCTGGCCTGGCACCGAAATGGGACGATGGGTCAGAGCGAGTAGCAGGCTTTGAAGTGATCCCGCTCGCCTTGTTGCGCCGCCCCCGTATTGACGTCACTTTGCGTGTTTCGGGCCTGTTTAGAGACGTTTTTCCAGGGCTGGCACAACTTTTCGAAGCTGCCTCTGCGGCCCTTTCTGTCCGTGACGAAGCACCGGAAGACAACCCCTATAAGCGGGCAACACCCCGGGTATTCGGCCCCAAGCCGGGCTTGTACGGTCTGGCTATGGCTGACGCGGTTGAGGATTATTCCGAAGGCGGTCTGATGGCTGCTGGTGAGGCATGGCTGTCAGGCTCTGAATGGGCGATTGATGTAACTGGCGCCGCCCATCATGCCCGATCCGAACTGGAGGTGCAGGTCAAAGGGGCCGATGGCTTCGTGCATGTGCAGGATCTGGTTGAAACCGATCTTTTGCTCGCTTCGGACTACGCGGCGCATGAGGGCGGTTTTGCCGCCGCAGTTGCCCGACTGGGTGGTGAAGCACCGGCCCTGTATCATCTGGATGCCACCCGCCCTGACACGCCGCGCGCCCGTACCCTGCCCGAAGAGATTTCCCGTGTCGTTCGGGCAAGGGCCGCCGATCCGGCCTGGGCAGATGGGATGATGCGGCATGGCTTTCGAGGAGCTGCCGAGATAGCCGCAACGTTGGATCACATGGCGGCCTTCGCTCATCTGGCCAACTCGGTGCCGCCGCATCTGTTCGACCTTTACCACGACGCCACATTGGGCCGGGCTGATGTGGTCGATTTCATGTCACGCGAAAACCCCGGCGCCCTCGAAGCCATTCGTGGCAGGTTTGCCGCCCTGAGCGAGGCCGGGCTTTGGGTCACTCGGCGCAACTCCATCGCGGCATTGTTGAGGGCTGGAGAATGAGCGTGCCGGAAATCAAAGGCTGGTGCCCCGGCGCGCTGCGCCCGATGCTATCGGGTGACGGGTTGGTTGTTAGGGTGCGCCCGCACGGTGGGCGCCTGACACGCGATCAGGCGCAGCGCATTGCGACACTTGCCGCAAGCCACGGAAATGGGATCATCGAGCTGTCATCCCGCGCCAATATCCAGATACGCGGTGTCAGTGACGCCTCACACGGCCCTTTGATCGACGGTCTTTCAAAGTTGGGCCTGATCGACCCGACGACAGAGATCGAGGCCCGCCGCAATATTGTTGTCACTCCCTTTTGGCAGGAAGGCGATGGGACAAGCGATCTGGTCGCCGCGCTCGCAGAGGAATTGGCAAGGCCGGATGCGCCCGATCTGCCGGGTAAATTCGGATTTGCCGTCGATACTGGGCACCTACCGGCACTA
>JAOUMG010000513.1 GCA_029881635.1 Paracoccaceae bacterium
AGTGTTGGCGCTGGCGCCGATCGCAATCTTTGTCAAGCTGGGCGCCGGGTTGGGCCACGCCATTTTCTATGGCCAGATTCTCGTGGCTTTGGCGCTGCTTTTTCCGGTACTGCGCGTCGGCGTTAGCCGCCTGACAGGGATCTGGCCCTATTTCTTTGGTGCCATTGTCATGACGCTATGCCTGGCACTGGTGCATGGCGAGGCGCAAAGCGCGGTGTCGATATCCATGCACTACAACCGTTGGGCCTGGGCGATCAGCTACATCGTTATTCCGCTGGCCATTCTTGCACCCGTGGGACGGCCAATGCCCAAGCTTGACGGTACGTTGATCGGGTTGGGTATGGCGGCGCTGGTGTTGATCAAGGTGACCTATTTTGCGGCCTTTGCGCCGGGTGTTCTGGTGGCGATGCTGGCCAGACGGCAGTTCAGTTCGATTCTGGCTGCATTGATTGCCGGGCTGGTGGTTGCGGGTTTCGTGACCTTGTTGGGCGGGGTTGATTTCTGGCTGGCCTATCTGGGTGATCTGCAGACGGTGTCTGGATCGGATGTGCGCCCGCAGCCGGGCGAAGAATTCTCGGGCGTGATCGCCGCACCGCTTTACATGGGGGCGAGCCTGACGCTGATCGCCGCGGTGATATTCCTGCGCCAGGCAGGCAGATCTGTCGAAGGCCTGGCGATGCTTTTGCTGATGCCGGGCTTTTTCTTTGTCGCCTACCAGAATTTCGGCAATGATCCTCAGTGGCTGTACCTTGTGGCGATGCTTGCCTTCATTCTCCGCCCGTCGGGATTGATGACGAATGGACTGGGCTGGGATTTGCGCGGATCGCTGACAACAATAGGGGTTTTGGCTTTGGCATTTGGCGCCCCATCGGCGATCAATCTGGCCTATAGCCCCTGGCGACATCTTGCGGCCGACACCGAAGATACTGTGCCGCTCTTGTCAGGTCAGCCGGTTCATCATGATGTTTTGACGATCGGTTCGCGGCTCTACCGGGTGAACATCGCACGAGCCGAAGACCGGCCGGGGTCGCTTTTTGCCAGCTACCGGGAACGGGCCGAACGCGAGGATGAAGCTGTCCTGAACGGCGAAGTCCTGGATGAATGTCTTTTGGAAAGCGGCATGTCTGCCTGGTTTGAAGTGGTGACAGCGGATCTGGAGCAGGCCGGCTATGCCGGTGCGCATCTGATGGGCACCGATCTTTTCTCCGCTTATTGGCTTTTTGGGGATTTCCAGCCGGTCAAAGGGGCGGCGCCCTGGTACTATGGCGGGCTGTCAGGTGTGGAGAACGCGGATTATCTGGTCGTGCCGACATGCCCGATGGCAACCAATATCCGTTTGGGCATGCTTGAATCGCTGACCGAAGATGGCTGGGCCCTGCGCGAGGTGCGCAGGACACCGCTTTACATACTGATCGATCCAAGCGCGCCCTGAAAAGCCTCAAGGAATGCGGGGAAGGCCATCAGCGCCATATAGGTCACGAACGTTCCGACCAGGGCAAGGCCCATTGGAAAATCCTTGCGCGTCCATGAAACCCAATCCGGCGCCATTCGACGCACGGCGGGTATCTGTCGCAGGAGCCGGTGAGCGGCGAAAGCACCAAGCAGGAAAGCTGCAAAAAGCGGCAAAACCAAAGGTGCATGTGCTGCCTTGATGAAAGGCGCGGCGGCTGCGGCGAATTTCGCGTCGCCCGCGCCAACATTGGCAACGGCATTCAGGACAAATCCAATGGCCAGAACGACAATGAAGTTGAGCCAGCGCCAAGCCCAGGGTTCGAACGGAATCACTATCAGGCCCACAATGATGTAGACCCCCAACAACGCCATTACGGATTTATTGGGGATTTTCATTGTCTTGAGATCAGACCACGCCACCCAGGCGCAGATCGGAAGAACACAGACGAACAGAACCTGAAAGGCCTGAACCGGAGTCAGATCAAGCATGTTGTTCAGCCATTCGTTACGACAGTTGCATCCATCGCTTCGAGCGCGCGTGATGCCTGTTCAAAATGCGTGGGGCTGGTTTCAATCGCGTCTTCCAGCAAACCACGTCCGATAACAACATCACCCTGCTTGATCGCAGAAAGTGCTGCCGTATAAAGCAGTTCGGCACGCTCTACCTGAGTCATCTTCACAATTGGCATGTCATAGTTGCGTTGTGCCGCCCGTGCCAGAACCAGGTTGTTCTTGGTTGTAAAAACAGAGCTGTCATACGTCAGAGATTCTGAAAACAGTTTTTCGGCAGCGGCATAGTCGCCCCGCGTCAGTTTGGAGTAACCCCAGTTGTTCAGAACGCTTGCCGGTTTTGTCGTCAACCCGACCGCTGTTTCATAGAACGTATCCGATTTTTTCCAAGCTTTGTTCGAATCGGCCACCATCGCCTCCAGGCGATAACGCTCGAATGTTTCGTATGTCGGGGGCGTTTTGTTAAGTTCGGCTTCGGCCGCTTTCCAATCGTTCGCGCGGATCAGGGCATCCGCGAGCCCGACCCGATCTTCGCTGGTGCCTTCGGGGCTGTTGACGATGCCCCGCCAAACGTTTGCGGCGGCATCAGGTTTGCGGGCGCGGATCAACGATTTTGCCAAGCCACGTTGCAGATCAATCCGTTCCGGATTCTCTGTTGCGGCTTTGGTGAAATAGGCGACCGCTTCGTCAGGGTCGGCAACGGTCAGCATCACATCGCTAAGGTTGGATTCGTCGATAACGTTGATGCTTTTGAGTGCGCGTTTGACGTCA
>JAOUMG010000514.1 GCA_029881635.1 Paracoccaceae bacterium
GTTTTGCCTGATGACCATCCTTGGGGCCACTGCGATCGATCTGGAACTGACCGGCGGCGCCAATGGCGCAATCATCGGCGCATCCAACACCGCCAAATTGTTTGTCACGCTGGGGCAGATGATTTCCGGCGGGTTCCTGACCGCGATCACCGTGATGTGTGTGGTACTGATCATGACCTTCCTGGTCACCTCGGCAGACTCGGGCATTCTGGTCATGAACACCATCATGTCCGGCGGCGCCGAAGAAACCGATGTCAAGCACCGCATCGTCTGGGGCGTTATCCTGACACTGGTCATCGGCACGCTGCTTGTGGCTGGCAAGACCAATGGCGGGGCTGATCCGATGGAAGCGTTGAAAAGCGCGATGATCATTGGCGCGCTGCCCTTCACCATGGTCATGGGCCTGATGTGTGCCTCGCTCATCAAGGCACTTTACCGCGACGGACTGCGCGACAAACACGCAGATTCCGCAGCCACGGCCGCTGCCGAGTAATCCGGCGACCAGAAAAGAAAGAACGGCGCCGGGAATCCGGCGCCGTTTTGCTATTCTGCCAAGCGGATTACCTTGGTCGCAGAGTCAAATCCCACCAGGAACCGCGCCGCCATCGCCGATCCAGCCGCCGGTTTCCGTTTCATAGGCCAGTGCGGCTTGGAACACATCCGCGTCGCAGTAGCTGCGCCCGACGATTTGCAGGCCCGTCGGCACCCCATTGGCAGCAAAGCCTGTGGGCACCGACAGCACCGGACAGCGGCTCAGCATGTTGAACGGCAGGGTCATCACCCAGCCCAGGAAGGGGTCGACCTCTTTGCCATTGATGGTCAGCTTGTCCCGGCTCTGATCGAAATCGGCCGGGACAGCCGGCAAGGCATTGGTGGGGCAGATCAACAGGTCATAGCTTTCCAGCAACGGACCCAAGGTGTCGTACATCGCCCCCGCTGTCTCAAGCGTCGCGACGAATTGCGGGGCGGTACTGCCCTTGGCCCTTTCGGCAAAATCTCGGGCATAGCTTGTCATGTCATCGGCGTGATCCGCCAGCAATCCTGACAGATATCCGCCGAAAAGATGCACGAGGTAATCCTTGCCCCGTTCAAGAAAATCCCGCGGCCAGTGCAGGTCAACCTCGGTTACCGTCGCCCCAAGCGCGCGAAACACATCTGCTGCTGCCAGTGTGTTGCGCTCCACATCCGCATCCACCTCAAACACCGACAGGTTGCGCGACAACGCGATCTTCAGGCCCTTGATCGGCGCATAGCCCATCGGCAGCACCAGTTTCGGACGCAATGTGGCGATGTCTTTCGGATGGGGGCCGCACATCACGTTCTGCAGCAGGATCGTGTCGCGCACGTTGCGCGCCATCGGCCCGTTATGGCAGTAAAAATCCATGTTGAAGGGCGGCTCCTCCGGGTTGCGGCCATAGGGCGGCTTGTAGCCGACAACACCGCAACACGATGCCGGTATACGGATCGATCCGCCAATATCGGACCCTGTGGCCAGCGGGGCCAAGCCTGCGGCCAGCGCCGCCCCCGATCCGCCCGACGACCCCCCCGGCGTCATCTCCGTGTTCCAGGGGTTGCGGGTAACACCCCAAAGTTTCGACCACGTATAACCGGCGCAGGAAAATTCTGGCGTGGCCGTGCGCGCATGAACAATCGCGCCTTGCGCCAGAATGCGGTCATTGACGGGCGACGTGCTGCCCGCGATCTGGTCCTTGAAAATCAGTGACCCGCCCGAGGTGGGCATCCCCTCGATAAAACTCTCGTCCTTGATGGCAACCGGCAAACCCTCCAGCGCGCCGGTGGCGGTGCCTTTTGCATAGCGCGCTTCTGCCTGCCTTGCGGCGGCCATGGCCTGGTCAAAATGGGTGAAGGTCAGGGCGTTGGTCTTCGGCTGGGCAACCCCCGCGCGGGCAATCACCGCCTCCATCAGTTCGACGGGTGAAAGGCTCTTGTCACGAAAGGCAGCCAGCGCCTTGTGTGCGGGCAGATAGCAAAGATCTTCCGATGTCATGTTGTCCCTCATTTCGCGGCTGCACTCTGTGGTTAGAATGTCCACGCTTTCAGGGCCTTGGCAAGTCATCTGGTGCAGGCCCCGCAGGCTGAAAGCCGGTGTGAATTCCCTGGATCATGACAAGTGATTTTTGCAAACTCGTTCAGCATCAATGCATTGAATTCGTTTTCAAGCTTAATACGCCGGGCGTTCCATGCCGCTTGCAGCGCGCGGCGCGCATCCCTATATTGACCTTGTTCGGGGTTCGCTCCGGGCTATGGACATAAACGCGCTCAGAATAAGCGGATCGGACCCGGGGGCGGTACCCGGCGGCTCCACCAAAACCCGGTATTGGCCGGTCATGGGGCCGAAATAGGATCGACGAACGTCTAAAAGGGTTATGCTTTGTCTCGGTGAGGTACCACCGTTACCGGTCCAAATGTACAGTTGCCAATAACAACCGTGCTCCGATGGCTCTGGCTGCGTAAGCAGTTCGAGTTATCGAAAATTAAGTCCTTCCGCCTAGCAGCGTAAGGCGGGGTTCGCAGGTACCTGGCAACAGAAACCTGCACTTCCCTTTCAGCTTATTTCGTTCAGCAGTTCGGACAGAAAATGCCCGCGCAGATGAAACTTGCAAATACGGCACCACAATTCCATCATCGACGTATGAAATTTGTGCGGATCGTTCAAATCCTGCTTATTACCCAGTTCATGCTGGGCGGGGTTGCTGCACG
>JAOUMG010000515.1 GCA_029881635.1 Paracoccaceae bacterium
TGCCGTTCCCCCGGTTAACCACTTTTTCCGGTTTCCGGGCACAGGATCACCCCAAGCCGCCCCGCCAGACAGGCACTGACAACGCTTCAGGTCGCGGGCGTCAAACCGATCCGACACCCCCGGTACTGGTCAGACAACACCGATTTTGGCCACCAGACCAGTTCGCCAAACAAAGGCAAGAATGATGAAACAGCAACTATTCGCGCTTTCCCTTGGATTTGCAGGGTTGATCCTGGCCACCCATCACGCTTTCGCCCAATCACCTGCGCAATGCGCACCGCGCGACGCGGTCGTGGCGCAGCTGGCCGACAAATACGGTGAAACCCGCCATGGGGTCGGGCTTGTCGCCAATAACACGGTGATGGAGATCTTTGCCTCGACCGAAAGCGGCAGTTGGACCATTACCATCACCACCGGGGCGGGGATGACCTGCCTTGTCGCCTCGGGGGAAAATTATGAAACCCTGGCCGAGGTTCTGCCGGCGCCCGGAAAAGGCGCGTGAGCGGCGGCTAGGCGGAAAAGACCGCTGACCACAGTAATTTTCCCGACACTGCCAGCAATGCCCATGTGACCAGCAGAAAAAACTGTTTCTGCGGGATGATCCGCACGAGCCTGACACCCGCAAGAACCGCGACCGAGGCGGGAATGGCCAGAACCAGGGCGGTTTTGAGGTTGCTGAACGAGAGCTGGCCCAACGCCCAGTAGGGCAGCAGCTTGACGGCGTTTACATAGGCAAAAAGAACGGTTGTGGTGCCCGCGTACACCATCTTATCCAACCGCAGGGGCAGCACATATGCCTGATAGGGTGGCCCGCCCGAATGGCTGACAAAGCTGGTCATGCCCGACATCGTTCCCCAAAAAAGCCCCGGTAAGATCTTGGGCTCCTGCGGCGGGCCTTCGGGTTGCCTGCGCAAAAGAAGGTTCAGCGCGAAGGCCACGCCAATGGCGCCGATGGCCCCGGCGATCAGCCTTTCGGGCACCTGGGCAGCTGTCGCCCAGCCCAGCGCAACACCCAAGGTCGCCGCCGGGGCCAGAATCAGCAAAAGCTTTTTGTTAACGGCGCGCCTGTAGGCATAAAGCCCGAACATATCCGACACCATATAGACCGGCAGCAACAGCCCTGCCGCCGTCACCGGCGGCATGACCAGCGCCAGCAAAGGCACCGACAGCATGGCCACCACCGGCAGCCCGCCTTTGGATAGCCCGACAAAGACCGACGCAAGCACGGCAATAACCCAGAATCCCGTGCCTTCCATGCCCGCGCCTCCCGTCCTGCCGCCTGTGGCAGCCTTAGCCGAGTGGCACGGCAACGGAAAGCCGCTGACAATGCCGCACCGCAGCACACTTGCGCGCGGGGGCGCAAAGCAGTACCCAAGGCCGCAAATTCATCAGCACCCGGAGAAATTCTCATGGCCAGACCCAAGATCGCATTGATCGGCGCGGGGCAGATCGGCGGCACGCTCGCCCATCTCGCCGCCATAAAGGAACTCGGCGACGTTGTCCTTTTTGACATTGCCGAAGGCACCCCGCAGGGCAAGGCGCTCGACATTGCCCAATCCGGCCCGATCGAAGGGTTCGATGCAGCGATGAAGGGCGCCAATGACTATGCCGATATCGCAGGGGCCGATGTCTGCATCGTCACCGCCGGTGTGCCACGCAAACCGGGGATGAGCCGCGACGACCTTCTGGGCATCAACCTCAAGGTTATGAAATCGGTCGGCGAAGGCATTGCCAAACACGCCCCGGATGCCTTTGTGATCTGCATCACCAACCCGCTTGACGCGATGGTCTGGGCCCTGCGCGAATTCTCGGGCCTGCCCCATGCCAAGGTCTGCGGCATGGCCGGCGTACTGGATGCCGGGCGGTTCCGGCATTTCCTAAGCCTCGAATTCGGCGTTTCCATGCGCGATGTCACCGCCTTTGTTCTGGGCGGGCATGGCGACACGATGGTGCCGCTGGTGCGCTATTCGACCGTCGGCGGCATCCCTCTGCCCGATCTGGTGGCGATGGGATGGACCACGCAGGAAAAGCTTGACGCCATCGTTCAGCGCACCCGTGACGGCGGCGCCGAAATCGTCGGCCTGCTGAAGACCGGATCGGCCTTTTACGCGCCTGCCACCTCGGCAATCGAAATGGCCGAAGCCTACCTCAAGGATCAAAAGCGTATCCTGCCTTGCGCGGCCTATGTCGATGGCGCGCTGGGGCTTGACGGCATGTATGTGGGCGTGCCCACGATCATCGGCGCAGGCGGTGTCGAGAAAGTCGTCAACATCACGCTCAACCGTGATGAACAGGCGATGTTCGACAAATCCGTCGATGCGGTCAAAGGGCTGGTTGCTGCCTGCAGGGCGATCGATCCTTCGCTGGGTTGAACCAAATCTAGGTCACTGGCCCCAAACCATCGGGGCCGGTGATGCCGCCAGCTGTGCGATCACGGCCATGTCCTCGGCATAAAATGTTTCGATCAGGCGGCGGCTTTCGGGGGATATGATCACCGGCGGGCTCGATGATTTCTTTTCCCAGATGTCACGCTCGGCCCTCACACCATCGGTCACCGCATCTATCCAGTCAAAAACCTTGTCCAGCCCATCCTCGAACCGGAAAACGGTCATGCCGGGGCACAAAAACTGGTGCTGCGGTCTGATATGATTGTCCAGATCATAGGGCCGTTCCGGGTGCCGGGCAAAAATATCGGCAACCCAGTGATCAAAGTCGATGCC
>JAOUMG010000516.1 GCA_029881635.1 Paracoccaceae bacterium
AATTCCGCCGCATCGTCAATCAGGTCCAAAAGGGCGAAAAGGAAGCGCGGCAGGCCAAGAAGGAAATGGTCGAGGCGAACCTGCGTCTGGTGATCTCAATCGCCAAAAAGTACACGAACCGCGGGCTGCAATTCCTTGATCTCATTCAGGAAGGTAACATCGGCCTGATGAAGGCGGTCGATAAATTCGAATACCGGCGCGGCTACAAATTCTCCACCTATGCGACATGGTGGATCCGGCAGGCGATCACCCGCTCCATCGCCGATCAGGCCCGCACGATCCGCATCCCGGTCCACATGATCGAGACGATCAACAAGCTGGTCCGTACCGGCCGGCAGATGCTGCACGAGATCGGCCGCGAACCGACGCCCGAGGAACTGGCCGAAAAGCTGCAGATGCCGCTGGAAAAGGTCCGCAAGGTGATGAAGATCGCCAAGGAGCCGATTTCCTTGGAAACGCCGATTGGCGACGAGGAAGACAGCCAGCTTGGCGATTTCATCGAGGACAAGAACGCGATCCTGCCTTTGGACAGCGCCATTCAGGAGAATCTGAAAGAGACGACGACGCGGGTCCTTGCCTCGCTCACGCCGCGCGAGGAACGGGTGTTGCGCATGCGCTTCGGCATCGGCATGAACACCGACCATACACTTGAGGAAGTGGGCCAGCAGTTCAGCGTTACCCGCGAACGCATCCGCCAGATCGAGGCGAAGGCATTGCGGAAGCTTAAGCATCCGAGCCGATCTAGGAAACTCAGGAGCTTCCTGGATCAGTGATGAAAAGCGCCCTGCGGGGCGCTTTTTTGTTGCGAGGCAACATCTTGAAAACAGTCACGTTCGACTGGAACTGAATTATTCCGGCAGAGCAAGCTGATGATCAAACATTGTTCGTTAATTCACTAGTTGGCCAGCCATTCCCATAGTAGAACCAAAGAAACACGGAGGCTCCCCCATGTCATGGTTTTCCCGACTCTTCGCCGGTTCACCAAGTGAAAAGCCCGAAGCCGAGCCAGTTCTTCACGACGGCTTTCACATTTTCATCGACCCGATCAAGGAAAGCTCAGGATACCGTGTGGCGGCGCGGATCGAGAAGGAGATCGGCGGGGAGGTCCGGGCGTATCAGATGGTGCGGGCCGACATGTTGCCTTCTGCGGAGGCCGCGGCGGAGATGACGCTGCGCAAGGCCAAATTGCTTATCGACCAGCAGGGCGAGTCCATTTTCGGCTAAGTCTCGGCTGACGGGTTTCGGCCACCACTCCAACGCCTGATCGTTCCTCGCAAAGCACAGATATGGGCTGCCGAAGAAGAGTACCTTGCCCCTTTCTGCCAGAGGGCTTGGGATAGCGCGAACAAACGATTACATTGGTATTGGAACTTCTTGATGGAGACTGCCTATGCGTCGCCTTTTCCTGCTAGCTGCCCTCACTTTTGCCTCGCCGGTTTTTGGCTTCACCGCGCAGAACGGGCTTCGCATTGAGCCTGCGGGTGAGGGGTTTGCCGTGAACTGGCATGGAGGTCGTGCCGGACCGACCGATTTCTGGTGCGCCGCCGGTGACTATGCCGTGCGTGGGCTCAACCTTGCGCCCGCAACAGTCATATATCGAACCTCCGAACCGCCGCGCAGGTCCGGCCAACCGATGCATTTTTCCTTGAATCCTGCGAAAGCGGCGTCATCCTCGGGCGTCGCTGTTTTGGGTGCGGACGACGCGGGGTTTACCGTCGGGGCCGCCCAATCCTTTTGCGAGATTCGCATTCACCGCCGGTAATCCGCTACCGGCGGGTTGGTGCTGGAACGGGCGCAGGGGCACGGTCTTGCCGCGCCGTTATGTCTAGCCCGGAATAGGCGGGGTCAACCTCGTGCAAGGCGCAAGGCGATGAGGCGGGTTCTTGCAGCTCATCTTCGTCAAAGGATGCCATTGCGCCTTCCACAGGTCGGGGTGGTTGCCTCCGCCAAGTTCTCACGCCAGCTTTTCACGGAAGAAATCGACCGTCCGGCCCCAGGCAAGTTCCGCCGCCGCCTCGTCATAGCGGGGGGTGGAATCGTTGTGAAAGCCGTGGTTGACACCTTCGTAGATGAAGGCCTGATACTCGGTCCCGGCGGCCTTAAGCGCCGCTTCGTAATCCGGCCAGCCTGCATTGATACGCTCATCAAGTCCTGCGTAGTGGATCATGAGCGCCGCCTTGATCTTTGCCACATCCTCCGCCGCAGGCTGGCGCCCGTAGAAGGGCACAGCCGCCTTCAGCTCCGGATAGGCAACCGCTGCGGCATTGGAAACGCCGCCGCCATAGCAGAACCCTGTGATGCCGGTATTGCCGGTCGATCCCTCATGCGCCGTCATGAATTCGACCGCAGCAAAGAAATCGTTCATCAGTTTCGTGCCGTCGACGGTTTTCTGCAACTCGCGCCCGGCCTCGTCATTTCCGGGGTAACCGCCGACCGAAGTCAGCCCATCGGGCGCTAGCGCCATGAAACCGGCTTTGGCGAGCCTGCGGGCGACATCTTCGATATAAGGGTTCAAGCCACGGTTTTCGTGCACGACGACGACTGCCGGCAGCTTGCCTTCGGCCCCTGCCGGGCGAACGAGATAGCCGCGTACATCGCCATGACCATTGGGGGAAGGATAGGTGATGTATTCGCCCTTGATCTCGGGGTCGTTGAAACTCACCTGTTCGGCCAGGGCATAATCCGGGCTCATCATGCTGAGAATGGCACCGGCGGTC
>JAOUMG010000029.1 GCA_029881635.1 Paracoccaceae bacterium
CCGGTGTCGATCAGGGTCACGCGCCAGGGTTCGGACTGATTGTGAATGATCTCGGTGGCACCAGTCTTGAGATCGAAGGTCACGTCAGAGCCATGCAGGTAGTAGTTGGCGAAATATTCCTTGATGACATAGCCGCGATAGCCGAGGCAGACGATGAAGTCATTGATCCCGTGGGCTGCATAGATCTTCATGATATGCCACAGGATCGGCCTGCCGCCAATTTCGACCATGGGTTTGGGGATGCGCCCGGTTTCCTCTGCAAGGCGTGTCCCGAGGCCACCGGCCAGAATAACACATTTCATCAACAATACTCCTTAACCAATAATGCGCGCGCAAGGACACGGCGGTCCGTTTCAATGGCAAGTCCTGTCCGTCTAAATCCAGCAATCGAACGGGGTGCCTTCCGGGTCTGTCTGATGCTGCGGGCTAGCACAAACGCCTTGGTTTCGCTACATCTTTGCCCAATGATGCCCATGACAAAGTGATCTAAGGCCGGGCATAACCGACGTGTTGCGGGCGAATCCCTATGCGACAACCGAGACGACCAAACCCATTTGTATTGAGGTGAACAGCTGTCATGAAGATTTTGATCATCGGTCACAGAGGCTATATCGGCCCTGTCGTTGCGGCACATTTCGCCGATGCCTTGCCCGGAACCGAGGTCCACGGGATCGACGCGAACTGGTTTGACGGATCGGGAGCCATCGCATTTCCCGACAATCTTTTCGCCAGCCAGCGCCGGGCAGATGTACGCGACCTGACGCCCGCCGATTTCGCCGGCATGGATGCTGTTGTGCAACTTGCCGCCGTGTCCAATGACCCGATCGGAAAAGAGTTTGAAAAGGCCACGGCGGATATCAATTCCGGCGCGGTTCTGGCCGCGGCGGTTGCGGCGCGAAAGGCTGGTGTGGCGCGTTTCGTCTTTGCCAGTTCGTGCAGCATGTATGGGGCCGGTTCCGACAGTCTGCGGCGTGAAACCGATAACCTGAACCCCCTGACGGCTTATGCCCGTTCCAAAGTTGCTGCCGAGGTCGGGCTGCGCGATCTGGCCACGGATGACTTCATGGTGACCAGCCTGCGCTTTGCCACAGCTTGTGGCGCCAGTCCGATGCTGCGGCTTGATCTCGTGCTGAACGATTTTGTCGCCACTGCCCTGCGCACCGGCAAGATCGAGGTTCTGTCCGACGGATCGCCCTGGCGACCGCTGATTCATGTCGATGACATGGCGCGGGCCATCGAATGGGCAACGACCCGCGGCGGAGATGCCGGTATCGAGGTCAATGTCGGATCGCAGGCATGGACCTGGCAGATCGGCCAGCTGGCCAAGGATGTGGCGGCCTGTCTTGGCGGCGTTGCTGTTGAAATCAACACCGATGCCGCGCCTGACAACCGATCCTACCGGGTCGATTTCTCCAAATTCGCCGCACTCGCCCCCGGCCATCAGCCGGTCAAGGATTTTGCCGCTGCGGTCAGTGAACTGGCGGAACTGGTCAGACAAATCGACTTTGCCGGGCAACAGGTACGCGAATCGCGTTTCATCCGCCTGAACATTCTGCGCGGGCATGTAAAAAACGGCCAATTGGACGGTGATCTGCGCTGGACCGCAGCGCGGTAACGGCAGCAACGTGGCAAAATGCTTCATCTGATCCATGTCTGACTGGCGAGTCGGGCGCCAAAGATCCATAGCACAGAGCCGCCATGACCGCCCGAATAGCGCGTCGTATCGTGGATACTGTCGGCCCGAATGAATAAATGAACCGGATTTCCGCCGTTTGGTGAGCAAACCAGAGGTAAGAAACAGAGGGCTAAAGAAGCATAACGGCAGTCTTTACCCCAGCAGGGCGAGGCCGGGAAAGGTTTCCAGCAGCCAATAGGAGAATTGGCTGAACCCACCGGTCAGCATCATGAGCCCGATCGTCCAGAGCAACAGCCCCATGATCCGCTCAATCCGTTCCATATGCCTTTTCATGAACCCCATGACACCGGTCAGGCGTGGAAAGAAGGCAGCGACGAGCAAGAAGGGAATGCCGAGCCCCAAGGCATAGACGGCCAGCAGCAATGTGCCGCGTGTCAGGCTGGCTTCATCGGCGGCGAGCGACAGGATCATGCCAAGCTGCGGCCCGATACAGGGGGTCCAGCCAAAGGCGAAGGCCAAACCCAGAATATAGGCACCAAAGGCCGAACCGCCACGGTCGCCCGCGTCAACCCTTGCCTCTCGGTCGAGAAAGGACAACCGGTAGATGCCCAGAAAATGCGCGCCGAAAACCATGACGACAACGCCTGCGAGGGTTGAAAACCAATCCTGATTTTGCAGAAAAAACCGCCCGAAGGCTGAGGCGGCAAAGCCCAGGAGCAAGAAAACCGTCGACAGACCCAATACGAAGAACGTCGCCGGAAGCATGGCGCGCTTGCGGGCGTGGCCATTGCCGGACATGTCCCCCATGCTGATGCCGCCGATATAGGCCAGATAGGGCGGCACGATGGGCAGCACGCAGGGGCTTAGGAATGACAATATTCCCGCCAGAAGTGCTATGGAGGCGGCAAGGGCAAAGCCCGCATCGATGATGGATGTATCGAACATGCTGCCAGCCTTAGCTTAACCTAGCCCCGCCGTCACGGGGGCAAAGCGTTACGGGCCGTCACAAGAGCGTGGCGGCGGTGTTACAATGCTTGTCGGTGGAAAAGTCAAAGATAGGCAGGGTTTGCGCCGGGTCGGAACGAAAAACGCCGGGCTGTTACCGCCCGGCGCTTCATCTTTTCGGGTGTCAGCGTCCGATAGACCACCAGCCGCGGCGCTTGGGCTTTTTGTCGGTTTCAACAACCGCCTCGGCCAGTTGCGGATCAGGCTGCAAAGCCACGGCGGAAGCCGCTACAGGGTCTGGCGATGGCATCGGTTTGGGAGCTTCGGCAGCGGGAGCCGCCACTGCGGCAGGTGCGGCTTCCACCAGGGGCGTTGCGGCATCCGCCGGTTTCTTTTTAGCCCGTGATGCACGCGGCTTTTTGGCAGGTGCTGCCACAACGGCCTCAGGTTCCGGCATTTCGTCAGCTTCGCCAGATTCGGCGGGTTCGCTGGACTTCGCTTTGGCCGTGGTCGCACGCTTGCGCCTTGGTTTGGCCGGTTTGTCGGCTTCTTCCGCGCTGGCGGCAGGTGCCTCGGGGGCCACTTCGGGCGCGGTTTCAGAGACCGTGGCCGTTTCGGCCTCGTCCGGCTTCTTGCGGGAACGGCTGCGGGTGCGTTTGGGTTTGGGCTTGGCCGAGCTATCCGCTTCGGTGGTGTCCGCGCCGGCGGTCAGTGCAACGTCGTCAGTCTGCGCAGCCGCAACGGAACCATCCTCCGCGGGGCTGGCGGATGTGTTGTCATCGGCTTGGCCCTCACCGGTCTGGCCGTTGCCGGATTTGCGCCGCCGACGCCGACGGCGCTTTTTCTTGCGGGTGGGTTCGCCATCGCCCTCAGCGGTTGCCGACGTGGGTTCGGATGCGGCGGTTTCCGCTTCGTCCTCTTCCTCGGGAATGTCGATATCGTCTTCGGCATCAAGATCGGCCATGCTATAGCCGCTGGCCGACACCACGGGTGACACCGCATCCGGAACGATGCGGGTTGCGGTTTTGAACTTCTCAATGACGAAATCCGGGCTGATCATTGTTGGATCAGCCTCGATCCGGACCGAAAGCCCGTAGCGCATTTCGATCTGGGCGACATGTTCGCGTTTCTGGTTCATCAGGAAATTGACGATTGCAACGGGGGCGCGCAGCAGCACTTCCTTCGAGCGGTTGCGGGTGCCCTCTTCCTCAAGCTGGCGCAGCACGCTGAGTGCGAGGCTGTCATCCGAACGGATGATACCGGTGCCGTGGCAATGGTGGCAGGGCGCCGTTGTCGCCTCAAGCATACCGGGACGCAGGCGCTGGCGGCTCATCTCCAAGAGGCCGAAGCCCGAGATACGGCCCACCTGGATGCGGGCGCGGTCGGTCTTCAGCTTGTCTTTCAGGCGCTTTTCGACGGCGGCGTTGTTGCGCCGTTCTTCCATGTCGATGAAGTCGATGACGATGAGCCCGGCAAGGTCGCGCAGGCGCAACTGGCGGGCGACCTCTTCGGCAGCCTCAAGGTTGGTCTTGAGCGCGGTATCCTCGATCGAGCCTTCCTTGGTCGAGCGGCCCGAGTTCACGTCGATGGCGACAAGCGCCTCGGTGATGCCGATGACGATATAGCCGCCGGATTTGAGCTGAACTGTCGGGTTGAACATCGCCGCGAGGTAGCTTTCAACCTGAAAGCGGGCGAAAAGCGGCAGGCCTTCGTGATAGTGTTTCACGTTCTTGGCGTGGGACGGCATGATCATCTTCATGAAGTCCTTGGCGGCGCGATAGCCTTCGGGGCCTTCGACCAGAACCTCATCGATGTCCTTGTTGTAAAGATCGCGGATGGTGCGCTTGATCAGGTCACCCTCGGCATAGATCGGTGCGGGGGCGATGGATTTCATCGTCAGATCGCGGATCTGTTCCCAAAGGCGCAAAAGGTATTCGTAATCGCGCTTGATCTCGGTCTTGGTGCGCTGGCTGCCGGCGGTGCGGATGATCAGGCCGGCGCCTTCGGGCACCTCGATCTCATTGGCGATTTCCTTGAGCTTCTTGCGGTCGGCGACATTGGTGATCTTGCGCGAAATGCCACCACCGCGAGCGGTATTGGGCATCAGCACGCAGTAGCGACCGGCAAGGCTGAGATAGGTGGTGAGCGCGGCACCCTTGTTGCCGCGTTCTTCCTTGACCACCTGCACCAGCATGATCTGGCGAACCTTGACCACTTCCTGGATCTTGTATTTGCGGGGCCGGGGTTTGCGGGGCTGGCGGATTTCTTCGGCGACATCTTCGTCTGCCACCGATTCAATGTCATCGTCGGTTTCGCTGGCGTGATCGGCGGCGACATAGGGTTTGTCACCGTTTGTATCATCCTGGGCGAGTTTTTCGCCGTTTTCCGCGGCCTCGTTGGTGTCGGGACCATCAGCGCTGTTGTCTTCGTCGTCGTCGTCGCTGTGATCCACGACATTCATGCCGGGGATGTGGTCACTTGATACGCGGGCGTCACCGTCTGTGGCGGTTTCAGCCTTTGCCTTGGGTTTGGAACGCGACTTGCGGCGGGGACGGCTGGTGTCTTCGGCTTCCTGCTCTTCGGCATAGGCGCGTTCTTCGGCGAGCAATGCCTGACGGTCGGCCACCGGAATCTGGTAATAGTCGGGGTGAATTTCCGAAAACGCCAGAAACCCGTGGCGGTTGCCGCCGTAGTCGACGAATGCCGCCTGAAGCGACGGTTCGACCCTGGTTACCTTTGCAAGATAGATATTTCCGGCGAGTTGACGTTTGTTAACGGTCTCAAAATCGAATTCGTCGACCCTGTTTCCGTCGACCACCACGACACGAGTTTCCTCGGTGTGGGTGGCATCGATGAGCATTTTCTTGGCCATGTAAGCTTTCCGAACGACACACGCCGCGCGGAGCCGGTGGGGCTAGCGCGGCGGGCGGGTTCAATTGATGAGGCGATCACTAACGCAGAGTGCACAGCGGGGGCGGCCGAAGTTGGCCAACCGGAATGTCGCTGCTCTGTCCTCACGCGTTTCATCGCGGTTCTGTCCCGGGCGCCTGTTGGCGCCCATTTCTGTCCCCGGCCTTGTCAGAGCGCGAGGGTAAAATTGCAGCCTTGCGGCTAAACTCTCCACCGGATCTGCGCCTTTAGCAAAACACACGGGCACATGCGGTGGTAAAACTGATGCGTCAGCGGGCCATCAGGCGCCCAACCAACGTTCCCCGACCTTAGCGGGGTTTGACGTCGAATGACAATGGCCAAAATGGGTTTTGCGAGGCGTCAACAGCCCAGCCCCTTGAAAAGAGGCGCATTCATTTTACCGGGGCCTCATTTCGGGCCCTGTCCAGATCAAAGATAGTCAGACCGCTGCAGCGTATATTTCGCCATTTTTTCGTTCAGCGTACGGCGCGGCAGGCATAGTTCCTCCATCACCGCAGTGATCGAGCCTTTGTGGCGCCGCATGGTATTGTCGATCAGCATTTTCTCGAAGCTTTCGACATATTCCTTCAGCGGCTTGCCTTCGGTCGATACGGTCGGGCCGGTTTGCTCGTTCTCCGACATCAGAAGCGAGGCGATGGACCCCGAACCGCGGCGGTTTTGCAAAACGGCGCGTTCGGCGACATTGATCAACTGGCGCACATTGCCGGGCCAGGGGGCCTGCAGTAGCTGGGCGGCCTCTTGCGCAGTCACTTGTGGCGCTTCGCAGCCATATTCTTCCGAGAACTGTTCGGCCAGACGGGTGAACAGTGTCAGAATATCCTCGCCCCGCTGGCGCAGGGGCGGCAGGACGATTTTCAGCGCCGCCAGACGGTAATAAAGATCGGGGCGCAAGGCATCCTCGACGGTGCGACCCTGTTCGTGATCGTTGCAGATGGCGACGATCCGGGTTTCGGCCGGGGTGCCCTGATCGTTGATGAAGGTCAAAAGGCGCGCCTGCAAAGCCTGGCTGAGCGCTTCGACATCCTCCAGCACCAGCGTGCCGCCCCGCGCCTCTTCCACGAGCGGGATCTGACCACCTTCTTCCATCGGGCCGAAAAGCCGCTTTGCCAGCATTTCTTCGCTGTAGGCGGCACAGCTTTGAACCGAAAATTTCTTGCCAGCACGCGGGCCTACGGCGTGAAGCGCATGTGCCACGAGAGTTTTGCCTGTGCCGGTTTCGCCGTCGATAAGCACGTGACCATCTGCCTGGCCAAGATCGAGGATATCTTCGCGCAGCCGTTCCATCGCGGGCGATGCGCCGATGAGCTTTTGCATGATCACCGTACCGTCCGACAATTCCTTGCGCAGCGCCCGGTTGTCGAGCGTCAGCCTGCGCGACTGGCTGGCGCGTTTTGCCAGTTCGGTCATGCGGTCCGGGTTGAAGGGTTTTTCGAGAAAATCAAACGCCCCTACCCGCATCGCCTCGACCGCCATCGGCACGTCGCCGTGACCTGTGATCATGATCACGGGCAGGCCCGAATCGACGCTCATCAGCTTTTTCAGAAACGCCATGCCATCCATGCCGGGCATCTTGATGTCGGAAACGACGACACCGGGGTAATCGTTACCAATCGCTTTCAGCGCCTCTTCCGCACTGGGGAAAGTTTCCGTGTCAAACCCGGACAGCGCCAGCCACTGGCTGATCGATTGCCGCATATCCTGTTCGTCATCGACGATTGCCACTTTCATAGCACGTGCCATCTTGTTTCCCTCACTCTGCCGCTTGGGTCTTTGCAGTCAATATGGGGAGTTGTACCTCGAATACAGCCCCCCCGCTGAGAGCATTTCGCGCCGTCAGCCTTCCGCCGAGGTCCTTGACGATCCCGGACGAAATGGCAAGCCCGAGGCCGACGCCTTCGCCGGGCTTCTTGGTGGTGTAGAAAGGCTCAAAAAGATTGTCGAGATCATCGATGCCGTGGCCGTTATCGCGCACGGCCAGGATGGCGGTTTCACCGGCCGATAGCAGTATCTCGATCTGCTGTTCGGCAACATCCTTGGTCGCATCGAGTGCGTTTCGCAGAAGATTGATGATCACCTGTTCCAGCCTGATCCGGTCGGCAAGCACCATGACCGCACTGCGGGGCATTGTCCGGGTGATGCGCACGGCACGTCCCTTCAACGTCGGCTCCATCATCGATAAGGCCGCGGAAATACAGGATCTTATGTCGATCGGTTCGAACGCATCGCCGCCTTTTCGCGCATAGCTTTTAAGTTGCCGGGTAATCGCGCCCATCCGTTCGATGAGGTCATCAATGCGCTGGAAAGAGGAGAGCGCCTCTTCGGGGCGCATGCGTTGGAGAAGCAGGCGCGCGCCTGCCAGATAGGTTTTCATTGCGGCCAGCGGTTGGTTCAGTTCGTGGCTGACCGCTGCTGACATTTCGCCCAATGCGGCCAGCTTGGAGGACTGCGCCAGTGTCTGTTCCGCGACGGCAAGATCCTTTTGCACTTTTTCGCGTTCGGCGATTTCCTGCTGGAGCCGGATGTTGAGCTGGCGCAGTTCCGCCGACTCGCGCCGGAAAACATCCGTCTGCAGGCGTGCGCGGCGGGACAGGAAATAGAAGATCAACGCCAGAAGAACGGCAAATCCCATGATCTCCAGCGCCAGAACGCCGTTCACCCTTTCGCGGATCGAATCGTAGCTGGTGAAACTGGTCAGTTTCCAGCCCTGAAAGGGAATGCGCGCCTCACTCCGCATCACCGCCTCGCCCTTCAGATAGGCATCGGGCGGGTCATTGGCCCAGTCGGATGTCACCCGGAAGGCGCGCTCAAGCGCGGTCGGGACCGATCGCACAGCCAGCGCATCGGCCAGTGTCAACCCGCGCCAGCGTGGTTCGGTGGACAGGATGACCCGGTTTTCACTGTCGGTTATGGCGACAACGTCGGTGATGTTTGCCCAGACTTTTTCGAATTTGGACAATTCCGCACCAACAACAATGACACCGACCAACTTGCTGTCGGACACCAATGCGCGCGAATAGATGAACTCATACCCCGTCGGACTCTCTGCGAGGGTAAATACCGTATCTTTTGACCGCTGGGCGCTGACGAAAATCGTCTCATTCGCGTGATTGCTACCGATTTTCGTCCGGTCGGTAGAGGCTACGGTACGCCCGGTTTCATCCAGCAACTGAATCGAAGCCGCACCGATTTCGTCCTGCGCGGAAATCAGGCGTTGCGAGGTGATGGAGAAATTGCGCGATTGCAGCGAAGACAGCAGCGCCGGATCGCGTGCCAAAAGCAACGGCACAATGGATGTTCGCTGCAATTCGCTGAGGACATGGCCGGTATAAAGGGCAAGCCGGATATCCGCCCGATTGCGGGTGGTTTCGGAAATCCGGTCGGCCAACAGGGCATTGGTGACCCATATCACTGTCACAGCCAGCCCGATAAAAGCGATGATGATGGCACGCAGCCACCATGGGCTGCGGATGGTCATCATAGAGACACTGCCCAGAATGGGCGAATTGACTTTTACCGCCTCCGTCCGGGCCGTTGGCGTCGCTGGAAGCGGCGCTACATCCGATTGGGGGTTGGAGTTTTTGCTTGAAACCATGTCGGTCAGTTTAGGCATAGCTACGCCCGGCCTCAAGCGTCCTGCGTCAGGCCGGGGCCATTGCGGACATGAGCGAGCGGAAAAGCACCGATCCGTCGGTGCCGCCCTGTGCGGCGTCAACCATGCGTTCCGGGTGGGGCATCATCCCAAGAACCCGGCGGTTCTGTGACAAGATACCGGCAATGTCGCCCATGGCCCCATTAGGGTTGTCGACATAGGTAAAGGCGATACGATCCTCATCGCGCAGCCGCGCCAGCCCGTCTGCGTCAATCGTGTAATTGCCATCATGATGGGCGACCGGGATACGCAATGTCGCCCCTTTTTTCCATTCGCAGGTAAAGGCGCTGTCAGCGCTGGCCACTTTCAGGTCAACCGCCTTGCAGACGAAACTCAGCCCGGCATTGCGCATCAGCGCGCCCGGCAAGAGCCCCGTTTCCGTCAGCACCTGAAAGCCGTTGCAGATCCCCAGAACATAGCCACCGCTTTGGGCGAATGCCTTGACCGCGGCGGCAATGGGCGACTGGGCCGCAATGGCGCCGCAGCGGAGGTAGTCACCAAAGGAGAAACCGCCGGGAATTCCGACGATATCGATACCTTTGGGCAGATCGACGTCCTTGTGCCAGACCCGCTGGACCACGGCCCCTGCCCTTTCAAACGCCTCGGCAAGGTCACGGTCGCAATTTGATCCGGGGAAGGTAATGACGGCAGCTTTCATCGGTATGTCTCCGGATGCTGTGGGTCTGTCTAGGTGGTATATCGCGGCCCTGTCAGGCAATTTCAACGGTGTATTTTTCGATAACGGTATTGGCCAGAAGCTTTTCACACATGGCCTTGACTTCGGCCTCGGCGGCAGCCTTGTCACTGGCAGAAAGGTCCAGTTCGATCACCTTGCCTTGCCGCACGCCCTCAACACCGGAAAATCCAAGCGTTCCCAGAGCATGGCGAACGGCTTCGCCCTGTGGGTCAAGAACACCGTCTTTGAGCATGACATGAACGCGGGCTTTCATCGCGGGGCTGCCTTTCAGTTGATGAGCGTCGGTTTGCCGATATTGACCGGCTGGTTTTGCATGACACCAAGACGGCGGGCAACCTCGGTATAGGCCTCGGCCAGATCGCCGAGATCGCGGCGAAACACGTCCTTGTCGAGTTTGCGGTTGGTCTTGATATCCCAGAGCCGGCAACTGTCGGGGCTGATTTCGTCGGCGACGATCAGGCGCATGAAGTCGCCATCCCAGATGCGGCCGATTTCGATCTTGAAATCGATCAGCTTGATCCCGACCCC
>JAOUMG010000517.1 GCA_029881635.1 Paracoccaceae bacterium
GTCCCCATTCCGGCGTGTTGGTTTTACCGATGAATATTGCGCCCGCTGCCCGCAGGCGCGCCGCGAGAAGCTCGTCATTCTCTGGAATATGGTTCGCAAAAAGAGGCGACCCCATCGTCGTGCGCAGGCCCTTTGTCGCCACCAGATCCTTGACGGCAAAGGGGATGCCGTGCAGCCAACCCTTACGGGTGCTGCGATCGGCCTGCGCGGCTTCGGCCAGCAATTCCGACCGTGGCCGCAGTGAGACGATGGCGTTTATCCTGGGGTTTTCCTGCTCGATCCGGTCAAGGAATTCGGCCATCACCTCGACCGATGTCACAGTCTTGGCCGCGAGTTTCTGCGATAGTTCCGTCGCGGATAGGTCTGTGAACATGATCGGTGCCAATGCTGGATAGGTTGACTGGCAGGAAATTGTCACGGTTTGGCCGGTTTGGCCAGTTCACTTCACCCAACAGGCGCATGGAAGTGATCCGCCAGCCCTTGCAGCCCCCGAACCGTGACACTAAGACTTGGCTAAGCTTCTATGCGTATGCATTCGACCCGAAATAAGTAACAGGCAGGCGAATATGAAAGATCCGATCGAAACCTATATGAATACGCTCGTGCCGATGGTGGTTGAACAAACCTCGCGCGGGGAACGGGCCTATGACATCTTCTCACGGCTGCTGAAAGAAAGGATCATCTTCCTTTCCGGTCCCGTGCATGACGGCATGTCGACCCTGATCTGCGCGCAGCTTCTGTTTCTGGAGGCGGAAAATCCGTCCAAAGAGATTGCCATGTACATCAATTCGCCGGGTGGTGTGGTGACGTCGGGTCTCTCCATTTATGACACCATGCAATATATTCGCCCCAAAATCTCAACTCTGGTGATCGGACAGGCGGCCTCTATGGGGTCGCTGCTGCTGACCGCAGGTGAAAAGGGCATGCGCTTCAGCCTGCCCAATTCGCGCGTCATGGTTCACCAGCCATCAGGCGGTTATCAGGGGCAAGCCACGGATATCATGATCCACGCCCAGGAAACGCAGAAGCTGAAGGATCGGCTCAATCAGATTTACGGCAAACACACCGGTCAATCCGTAAAGAAGGTCGAAACCGCACTGGAGCGTGATAACTTCATGTCGCCCGAAGAAGCCAAGGAATGGGGTCTGATTGACGAGATACTGGAGGCCCGCGCGCCGGTCGAAGATGGTGCAAAGTAACGCCAATTTCTGAGGCTGAAACGTGACAATGGGCATTTTCGGATTGTGATGATGGGATCGCTGCCCTAATCTTGTCTAAATGGGCGGTTCTATATAGCGCGGGCAATGATCTCTAGCAGTCCGCAAAGGGTGAAGAATGGCAAATAATTCCGGCAGCGGCGATAGCAAGAATACGCTCTATTGCTCGTTTTGTGGCAAGAGCCAGCATGAGGTTCGTAAGCTGATTGCTGGTCCGACAGTGTTCATCTGCGATGAATGCGTCGAATTGTGCATGGATATCATCCGTGAGGAAACCAAGGCCACCGGGCTTAAAACAACTGACGGGGTGCCTACGCCGCGCGATATCTGCAAGGTATTGGACGATTATGTGATCGGTCAGATGCACGCCAAGCGCGTCCTCTCCGTCGCCGTTCATAACCATTACAAGCGTCTGAACAATTCCTCCAAATCGGCCGAGATCGAGCTGTCGAAATCGAACATCCTGCTGATCGGTCCCACGGGTTGCGGCAAGACGCTTCTGGCGCAGACGCTGGCGCGCATCCTCGACGTGCCCTTCACCATGGCCGATGCGACGACGCTGACCGAGGCGGGCTATGTCGGCGAGGATGTGGAAAACATCATCCTGAAGCTGTTGCAGGCCAGCGAATACAACGTCGAACGCGCGCAGCGCGGCATCGTCTATATCGATGAGGTCGACAAGATCACGCGCAAATCCGACAACCCCTCGATCACCCGCGATGTGTCGGGCGAGGGCGTGCAGCAGGCGCTTCTGAAGATCATGGAAGGCACCGTCGCTTCTGTGCCGCCGCAGGGGGGCCGCAAGCATCCCCAGCAGGAATTCCTGCAGGTCGACACCACCAACATCCTTTTCATCTGCGGCGGCGCCTTTGCCGGGTTGGAACGTATCATCGCCCAGCGGGGCAAGGGGTCGGCCATTGGTTTCGGCGCGGAGGTCAAAGATCCGGATGCCCGCGGCGTCGGCGAACTCTTTGGTGAGCTGGAGCCTGAGGACCTGCTGAAGTTCGGCCTGATTCCAGAATTTGTCGGTCGTCTGCCGGTGATCGCAACATTGACGGACCTCGATGAGGATGCATTGGTCACGATCCTGACCCAGCCCAAGAATGCGCTGGTCAAGCAGTATCAGCGGCTGTTCGATATCGAAGGTGTCAAGCTTACCTTTACAGCCGACGCGCTGACCGCCATCGCCAAACGCGCGATCAAGCGCAAAACGGGTGCCCGCGGGCTGCGGTCGATCATGGAAGATATCCTTTTGGATACCATGTTCGAACTGCCTGGCCTTACCTCGGTCGAGGAAGTCGTGGTGAACGAGGAAGCGGTGGATTCGTCCGACGCCAAGCCCTTGCTGATCCATGCCGACACCAAGGGTGAAAAGGCTGCGACGGCGGGGTAGTGGAAAGCTGCCCTTGGCTCTGGACCTCGCCTGCGCCTGCGCTATAAGGGGGCAGGACTGCCCGGAGGTTGCCTGATGAAATTCCTGCTTCGTTTGCTC
>JAOUMG010000518.1 GCA_029881635.1 Paracoccaceae bacterium
GGTATGATCCCAAAGGGTTTCGATCTTGGGGTTTTTGAACAGCCGGTCCTGCAGGATCTTTTCCGACCGCAACGTGTCGCGGCGATGGATCAGCGTCACCTTCGACGCGAAATTGGTCAGGAACAGCGCCTCCTCGACCGCCGTATTGCCACCGCCGATCACCACCACCTCCTTGCCGCGATAGAAGAACCCGTCGCAGGTGGCACAGGCCGAGACGCCGAAACCCTTGAACTTCTCCTCGGAAGGGATGCCCAGCCATTTCGCCTGGGCACCGGTGGCCAGGATAACCGCGTCGGCGGTGTAAGTCGTGCCGCTATCCGACTGCGCGGTGAAGGGGCGTTTGGAGAGGTCGAGAGACGAGATATGGTCCGAGATCACCTCAGCCCCCATCGCCTTGGCGTGAGCTTCCATCCGCACCATCAGGTCGGGGCCCTGCACCTCGGTATCGCCGGGCCAATTTTCCACCTCGGTGGTGATGGTCAGCTGACCGCCGGGCTGGATGCCCTGAATGAGCAGCGGCTCGACCATTGCGCGTGCGGCGTAAACGGCGGCAGTATAGCCCGCCGGGCCAGACCCGATGATCAGTACCTTGGTATGCCGTGTCTCGCCCATAGTCTTGCCCCTCATATAACTGCACCCGCCATATAATCAGCTGGGACAATGGGGAAAACCCCTGGTGTCACGGGATAGCGGCTTAAAAGTTGCGCAAACGTGAAATATTATTGCGCAAACCTCCGACCCGGCATAAGTTCCGCAAAAGCTGCGAGGGGGATAAGGGATGAGCGCCAACAGGCTGGACGAGATCGACCGCAAGATTCTGGCAGAACTGCAGGCTGACGGCCGGATGACCAATGTCGAACTGGCCCGCAGGGTAGGCATTTCGGCGCCACCGTGTCTGCGCCGGGTGAGGACGCTTGAAGAAGCAGGCTACATCCGCGGGTATCAGGCCGATGTCAATCCGCGCGAACTGGGATTTGAGGTACAGGTCTTTGCGCTGGTGGGTCTGCATAGTCAGGCTGAGGCAGATCTTTCTGCCTTTGAACAACGCTGCCGCGAACTGCCGTTTGTGCGCGAATGCCATATGCTGAATGGCGAGATAGATTTCATTTTGAAATGCGTGGCCCCGGACCTGTCGTCTTTCCAGACGTTTTTGACCGAAGAACTGACCTCGGCGCCCAATGTGGCCAGCGTCAAAACATCGCTGGTTATCCGTTGCGCCAAGGATCTTCCTGGCGTTCCGTTTGACGTATTGGAAAACAGGATCCGGCATCGCGCCTGAAGCGATTGCCCAAGCGCGATACCGAAAATCTTTATGTAAACTTACCCCAGAAGGGCTGCTTCGACTTCAAAGCTGGTCATGCGTGGAAATGTCATCGGCCCGAATTCGACGAAGGACCGGACATGTGGGAACAGCGACAGGAAAAGACTTGAAAGCTGGGCATCCAGCCGGTCGGCAACAGCACCGCCGGGATGATAGCTTTCAATTTCCAGCCCGGCGGCACGTAGCGAGCCATGACGTCTTAGCACGACGTTATAGACCGTGATGGGTGCAGCCGGGGTCACCTCGATAATGCTGACGCCGTCGACGAAGCTGACAGCGGGCGCATAGGCCGCTTCGGCATTGGTGATGCTCCGGCAACGCGCATCGCGCAACAATAGCCGCGCCCTGTTGCCCAGCATCAGATCGGGCGTAGGGCGACCCACACCAAAGGCTTCGGTCGTGATACGGGTCATTTTGGCTGTTTCCAGGCCGAGAGACGCACGGCTGGGAAAAAGCGTCATTGATCCGATCCACATGATTTGCTCTTTCCGCCCTTCGGCGGTCAAAGCTTCCATGCCCGGGACAAGATCCTCGATCGCCACCGGACCTTCGGTGGTGGCAATCACGGTCCCGCGTGCGAAGCTGGAAAATGCTTCTTCGAACTCGGGTATGGCCGGGGCGAGGCTGGTGGTCATTTCCACCGTGCCGCTATCAGACAGATATGCGATTTCATAGCGGCGGGTCAGGTAATTGGGACGACTATAATCCCGTGCAGGTTGGGGTGAAAATATGGTCGAGGAACTTGGAGTCGGTACCGGAGTTGAAAAAACATCCGTAGCGACCCCCGAAATGGTACGCTGGGGGTAGGACACAACAAAACAGCCTTTCGGTCTGTCATCTCTGCGGGGCGCCCCCACCCGGATAAATGCAGATTGACTATGCAGACAAAGTGCCGGAATTCTCGGTTTCTGTCAAAAAACAGCAACGATTCAATCGAGGCTACCGACTAATCTGGCGGGCTTTGCCAGTTTTGTTTCAGCAAGTGGAACAAGGGCGCAGGATTACCACATTGTTGGCAGACCACCGACGCGAATCGTGCGCGTGATCTTGGATGTGATCGCGAACAGGTGAGAGGCGGAGAAGGGGTTGAGCCAGCATGCCGGAAAAAACCACATTGTTTTCAGAGGTTTGGATTTCCCGGAAAACACAGATGCTGTAGTTGGCGGACTATCCCGGCGGGGACGGGGACAGTCCGCCAATCTTCATGCCCGCGCATGGGTGCGCATGCAGGGGCGAATATAGGCAAAAGTTTTGTTAGTCTTGTGGGGGGGGTTATTCGGCGACGTACTGGATGCGGCGGGCTCTGATCGCGGACCGGCGGGTACCGCGCTGCCAGGGTAGGGTGACCCCAGGCTTGGCGCTTTCGATCAGGATCCATTTTATCCAG
>JAOUMG010000519.1 GCA_029881635.1 Paracoccaceae bacterium
GCTGAACCCGGCCTTGCGCGCTTGCGATTCCGGCAAATTGGAGATCATCGTGCTGTTGTCGCGGCAGCGTCCTGATATCGCCGATGTGACGGCAGGCGATTTCCGGCTCTTTGCCACCCCGATGATTAATCTCTTTGAGAAAGAATGCAACGTCGTCGAGATTGACGGTCGCGCCGCGACGCATGTGGTTCATGCTGACCGGACCCGGCCAAGAGATTTCGAGATCTATCGGCTGTTGCGGGTCGAGGATGCCGACAGCCAGGGCGCGGGTGCTGTCTTGCAAGAACTCTACAGCGCCGGTCAGATGCGTGGTTCCGGTCTTGTCTACACAACCGAGCGTCGTGCGCGGCGACCCGGCGAAGATGAAATCCGCCGTGGCCAGACCCGCACGAGTTACACCGGCGACGACCTTTTCATCTCGGTCGCCCGGCCCGCCGGTGCCAAGGTCGATCGAGCGGTCAAGCGGCTGGACATCCGGGCCCTTTGCACCAACCGCGACATCCCGATCCTCGATGACAGCCCGCGCCTGACGCTCGAAACCGGCGATCCGGTTGGCCAGATCGAACTTTTGGGTGCCTTGCGCCGACCGCGGGCCTCGCTTGTCAGCAAATTGCCGCAGATCGCCAAGGATGGCGAAACCCAGCTGGATGATCTGACCTGGCGGCTGATCGGACAGCTGTCACTCAATTATCTTTCTCTGGCCGAAGAAGGCGCCGACGCCGAGCCATTGCGCGCCATGCTCGACCTTTATGCCGATCGCGGCGATCCCGATCTTGCCCGCCATGCCCGCTCGGTCACCCGCGTCACCTCGCGGCCCCTGATAGAGCGTCTGGGCATTGCCGGCCCGATCTGTTTTGGCAAAGGTGTCGAGATCACGCTGCATGTCGATGAAGCAACCCTGACCGGGGCTAGTACGCTGCTGCTGTCGGCGCTGCTCAACAAGCTTTTCGCCCGCCATTCCGGGATCAATTCTTTTGTGCGCACACGCACGCGGCTTTCGCAGAAACAGGAGGAGGTTTCATGGCAGATGTCGCTGGGCAACCGAGCCCTGATCTGAGCGGCGCCATCGCAGACCCCGAAACCATGGGGTTTTTTGAGCTGCTGCGTCGGCTTGAAACCAAGGACCTGCGCTTTGGCCGGGCCGGTGGCCCCGGGCGTGAACCCGCCCGCCTTGGTCAGCGCGCCCGCCTGAGTGTTGCCACCCGCGATATTGCTGCCTTTGTGCCGGGTCGGAGCGGCCTGCCCGCCAAAGTCGAGGTCGAGGTGTTGGGGCTGCTCGGGCCCGAAGGGGCAATGCCGCTGCATATCACGCGCTGGATCATGGCGCGACTGTCGGATCGCTGGTTTGCCGACTCCGATGCAACCGCGTCCTCCGACACCACTTTCCTCGATTTCTGCAATCTGCTGCAGCACCGGATGATCGCGCTTTACTGGCGTGCCTGGGCAGATGCCCGCGCCGAAGTTCAGATCGAACACGGGCATCGCGGTCGCGGACAGTCGCTGCAGGCGGCGATGGCCGGTCTTGGCCTGCCCGCAATGGGCAAGGCCGATACCGCGCTGAAGCTGCGCCACGCCACCTCGCTCGGGGCTGAAGTGCACAGCGTCGAACGATTGACCCAACTGCTGGCCGATCTGATCGGCGCACCGGTCGCACTCGGCGAATTCATCGGCCACTGGATGGAAATACCGACCCGGCTGCAGACCCGACTTGGCAAGGCCCATGCCACATTGGGCACAAGTGCCGTTGTCGGCGCGCGCAGTTTTCAGCGCCAGAACCGGGCCGAATTGCAGATCGGCCCGCTCGGCCTGGTGCAGTATCGCCAGTTACTTGATGATGCCGCACTGGCAAGCCGTATTCGCAATACCATCCACTTTGCTGTCGGAAGAGAGATTGATTTTGATCTGAGGCTGATCCTGGCCAAGGATGAAATTCCCGATCCGTTCCTGGGCAATTGCCAGCTTGGCCGTACCGCCTGGGCGTCGCCTGCCCGTCTGCGCGATGCAAGCGATCTGCGCCTGACCTGCTTTGGCGATGACGACGCGAGGCAGGTCGCATGACGCTTCGCCTTGTCATCGAACATTCCGGCCATCCCCAACCGCGCAGCGAGATGCGACATGCGGGCGGCGACCTTTCAATCGGGCGCGGCGCGGATTGCGACTGGCAGATCGAGGATCCGGACATGTATGTTTCGCGCCGTCACTGCGTCATCTCGGACCGCGACGGGCTTTATGAGGTCACCGATGCCAGCCGCGGCGGGCTGTTCATTGACGGGGCCGACGCGCCGCTTGGTGCTGGAAATTCCGCCCCGCTCGAGCCGGGAATGCGCATGCGGCTGGGCGATGTGGTGATCCGGGTCGAGTTGGAGACAACTGTCCGGCCAGCCCCGCCGCCGAAAGAGGCGGCCCCGCCCAAGGACGATTTCTTCGCGCGCAAGGTCGAGCCCATTCCCGAACCTCGGCGACCGGACAATCTGCCTGAACCTTTCGACAGCGGACGCAAGAACACCGCTGGATCTGCGCCACCATCAAAACCCCTGACCGCCGGTTTCGATGACCCCTTCACCCTTGATCCCGCCCGCCCCGTGGTTGAAAGCGCTGAGCCGCGCGACTCTCGCTCTGCATCCCCGCCAGCGGATGACTTCAGCTTTGACACCTTCTTCGCCGAGAAACCCCCAGCACCGCCACCCGACCCGGTTGC
>JAOUMG010000520.1 GCA_029881635.1 Paracoccaceae bacterium
GTGGCCCGGGGGGGCGGAACCGGGCTGGTGCTGGGGCAGGTGCTGCCCCATGGCCCTGCGCCGCTGATCCTGTCGCTGGAACGGATGAACGCCATTCGCGAAGTATATGCCAGCGAAAACGCGATGGTGGTGGAGGCGGGCGCCATTCTGGCGGATGTGCAGGCCGCCGCGGAAAAGGCGGGGCGGCTTTTCCCGTTGGCGCTGGCCTCGCAAGGTACTGCCCGGATTGGCGGCAACCTCTCGACCAATGCGGGCGGGGTTTCGGTGCTGCGCTATGGCAATATGCGGGATCTTTGCCTTGGCATCGAGGCGGTGCTGCCTGATGGCAGTGTGCTGAAGGGGCTGAAGCGGCTACGCAAGGACAATACCGGATACGATCTGCGCCATCTGCTGATCGGCGCAGAGGGGACGCTGGGTGTCATCACCGCCGCGTCCTTGAAGCTGTTCCCAAGGCCGGCGGGGATCGGCACGGCGATTTTTACCGTTGCAGGGCCAGCGGAGGCGCTGGAATTGCTGGCCATGGCACAGGATATGACCGGCGGAGGGGTCAGCAGTTTTGAGCTGATCCACCGGCAGGGATTGCTGTTTCTCGACGAGGTCATGCCAGAGTTTCGCCAACCCGTCGCGGATCGCCCTGAATGGCTGGTGCTGGCTGAAATCGGCCTTGCGCCGGGGCATGAACCGGCGGCGGTTCTGGCGGAACTATATGCAGGGGCCGAGGCCGGGGGGCTGGTCAGCGACGGGTTGATAGCCCAAAGCCTGACCCAGCGGCAGGTCTTCTGGAGCCTTCGCGAAAACCTGCCCGAAGGCAATCGCCGGATCGGGGCCATTGCGTCGCATGATACGGCACTGCCCTTGTCAGCGATTGCCGGGTTTCTGGAACGCGCGCGCGCCGAAATTTCCCGGCTCGGGGATTTTCGCATCAACTGTTTTGGCCATCTGGGCGACGGCAATCTGCATTTCAACGTATTTCCGCCGATGGGGGGGCGCGCCGCCGACCACCGCGCCAGCGCCCGTGCGATAACGACGATCATCCATGATATCACCCATGAACTTGGCGGCACGGTAAGTGCCGAACATGGGATTGGCCGGCTGAAAACCGATGATCTTGAGGTCTATGGCGACCCGGCAAAACTGGCCGCGATGCGGGCGATCAAGGCGGCGCTCGATCCGTTTGGCATCATGAACCCCGGTGCGGTCCTGCGCGGCGTGACCAACGCCTGATGCCGCTGGCAGGAAAACCGGCGGTTGGGACGCGGGATATCCGAATTCAGGCTTTACTTTTCTTGGCGGAATGCCACGCCCTGATTGCCCGGCGGCTGGGCAGTTCGACGATGTGGTAGGACAGGGCAGAGGCGGGGTAGATTGCCAGTATCAGCGCCAGCCAATACCAAAGCGGAAAGGCCGGTGAGCCAAACAGCTTGAGTGCAAGGCCACCACCTGCCACCAGAAAAATGTAGTGGACCATATAGGTCGAATAGGAAATTTCGCCGAGATAGACGAGCCCGGG
Organism: Paracoccaceae bacterium; assembly: GCA_029881635.1. Taxonomy (GTDB): domain Bacteria; phylum Pseudomonadota; class Alphaproteobacteria; order Rhodobacterales; family Rhodobacteraceae; genus Albidovulum. The sequence goes on from JAOUMG010000520.1 coordinate 1,511, forward strand.
ATGCTTCATGAGGTTCGGCACTTCCCCGAGAGAACAGAGCGCCAGAATGAACAGCAGCAGCGCCATGAAAAAGATCAGGACAGGGTCATGCATGTCGAGATGGGCGGCAACCAGATAGGCGGCGATTGCCAGCGGCATTGCCACCTGCAGCAAACCGGCTGAGATCTGGCCTGCCGTATGCACCTGCCGCGCGACCTGATAGAGAAAGACGCCTAGCAGAAATTCCGGAACGATGCGCAGGATGCCAAAGTCATAGGACCGTTGGGTCAGGCGGGTATCTTGCAGTATCGGCGATGCCATCCAGATGAGCGCAAAGACAATGGCCGCAACCAGCAGCCCGGGTGCCGGACGCCAGAGGCGCAGCAACAGCAGGTATATCGGAAAGCTCAGATAGGCGAAGAATTCGGCGCTGATCGACCATGAGGGCCCGTTCCAGGCGTGGCCTTGGGTCGTTCCCCAAGCATGGATCAACAGCAGGTGCTGTGCCGCATATCCCCAGTTCTGGGCCAGACCTTCCTTCAGCAGACCGGCCCAGCCGGCAATCGTGTAAAGCACCAAAAACGCCACGAACATCGTCACATGAAGCGGATAGATCCGCGCGATTCTGTGCAGCATGAATTCATTGTAGCGGAATGTTCCGGCACGAACCCGTTCGATATTGACATGCGTCAGGACCATGCCGCTGAGGATAAAGAACAAATCGACCCCCAGATAGCCGTTGCGGATCAGCCCGCTGTCCCATGCATAAAGGCTGGGCAGGCTGTCATAGGCGTGAAACAGCACCACGTATAGCGCCGCGAAAAACCGGATCGAGGTCAGCTCTTTCAGGTCGAGGGGAGCTGCAATGGTTTTTCCCAGTTGCATGAGGCGACGCCTTTCATTCAGGTTGGGCAGGCTGACCTTGCTGTGCATTGGCTGCATCCGCCTGGGGCATCAACTCTGCTGAAATGGCCTCTGCAAGCCACGGAACAATCGAGAGAGCGCCTTTGTGGTTCAGATGGCCGTAGTCTGAAAAGAAAGCGGCCGCGTTGATCAGTTGGCGTGCTTCAAACACCGGTCCGATCGCGCTGTAGAAGTCGCGATTGTGGATCGGACCATCATTTGTGTAGATCGGAAGGTAGACAAACCCCACCGCAATGCCGCGGCTTTTCGCGAGTTCGGCGATCTTGCGGACATAGTCGC
>JAOUMG010000030.1 GCA_029881635.1 Paracoccaceae bacterium
CCGCCATTGACGTTCACCTTTGCGGGATCCCATCCCATGTCTTTGTTTACGGCGCAGGCTTGGGCAGCAAAGGCTTCATTCGCCTCAATCAGATCAAGATCGGCGGCTTTCCAGCCCGCCCTTTCCAGCGCTTTGCGGCTGGCATAGATCGGGCCGACGCCCATGATCGACGGGTCGAGACCGGCAGTGGCATAAGAAGCGATACGCGCCAAAGGCTTTAGACCGCGCTTTGCCGCCTCCTCCGCCGACATCAGCAGAACCGCTGCAGCACCATCATTGAGACCCGAGGCATTTCCGGCGGTGACACTGCCGTCCTTGGAAAAGGCGGGGCGCAGTTTGGTCATCGATTCCAGTGTCGCGCCGTGGCGGATGTATTCATCCTTGTCGACAACGATGTCGCCTTTGCGGGTCTTGACCGTGAAGGCGGCGATTTCATCTGCGAATTTACCCGCCTTTTGGGCGGCTTCTGCCTTGTTCTGGCTGGCCAGCGCAAATTCATCCTGCATTTCGCGGCTGATCTGCCACTTTTCGGCGACGTTTTCGGCGGTAGTGCCCATATGATAGCCGTTGAAGGCATCCCAAAGGCCATCCTTGATCATCGAATCGATGAATTTCATGTCGCCCATTTTCTGGCCAGCGCGCAGATGTGCGACATGCGGCGACAGCGACATGCTTTCTTGTCCGCCCGCGGCAACAATGGCAGCATCGCCAAGCTGAATATGCTGGGCACCCAAGGCCACGGTGCGCAAACCCGATCCACAAACCTGATTGATAGACCAGGCAGAGCTTTCTTGCGGAAAGCCTGCATTGATGTGCGCCTGACGTGCTGGGTTCTGACCCTGGCCAGCGGTCAGCACCTGGCCAAGAATTGTTTCGGATACTTCCGATTTATCAACGCCGGCGCGGGCCACGACAGCCTCCAGCACAGTAGCACCCAGTTCATGGGCGGGCGTATTGGCGAATGCGCCATTAAAACTGCCTACGGCTGTTCGGGCGGCCGAAACGATAACAACATTGGTCATGATGGGTCCTCTTGCTGGCGCGAATTCATCGGCGCACGGGCCTAGGTGATCCAAAGCCCCACGCTGCTACGCAGCATGACCTAAGTTAACATCACGTCAAGAGCAACGGGCACATTGTCCCAGACCCGCCGGAATAGGGGCAAAGCACGGCGTTCAAGCCTGTTTCTTCAATAATGGCATCTTCCAGGGTGGCGTCACTGTCGGGGCACCAAAGTAGTACCCTTGCATACAATCCATTCCCATCTGGGTCAGATAGGCCGCGTCCTGCGCCGATTCGACGGATTCAGCGACCGCAAACATGTCGAGTTGCTGGGCAATGAACAGCATCACCTGTGCCAGCACCTGATTGTCGGCACTGTCGGCAATTCCGCGAATGAACTGGCCATCAATTTTGACAAAGTCGAAACTGAACTCCCTCAGGTAGCTGAACGATGAAAACCCAGCCCCAAAATCATCCAAGGCAAAGGATATGCCCTGCGCCTGCAGATCCTTCATAAAGACCGTGACGATCTCTGGCACAGTCATTGCTGAAGACTCCGTAATCTCCAGTATCAGCCGTTCGGCGGCTGTAGGATTGGCCTTGATCCCCCGCTGCAACACCCGTGCCCAGCGCGGATAACCGATAGAGCGCGCTGACATATTGATCGAAAGACGCAACGATGGATCCGCAGCAAGCGCCTTGAACCCATGTTCCAACGCAAGGCAATCGATGATTCGACCGGTTTCCGTCGTTTCAATCGCGTTGATGAAATCCTTTGCCGGAATGATGCGCCCGGATTCATCAATCAGACGAATGAACCCTTCGTAGAATGCCGGGCGGTCCGGTCGCGCTGTCTGGAACACCGGCTGATAGGCCAGAAGAACATTACGCCGTTCCACCGCCTTGCGCACCATTGCCATGGTTTCCTGCCCATTCAGGCTGATCGCCGCGCTGAGAGGGCTGTCCTGGGTGGTATCAACCGGGTTGCGCCTGAATTTCCCCGGATTGTGCATCAGATTCTCCTCTCCAATCGGGGACAGATTGCCTGCAAGCGTATAAGAACCCGTAAACAACCAACCGATTGGCGAAAGTTCTGGCGCCGGCCAGACTACAGGAGGGGAACAAATGACTGAACGGTGCAGCTGGTGTGGAACCGAGCCAATTTATTTAGATTACCACGATACCGAATGGGGGGTACCAGAGTGGGACGCGCGCGCGCTTTGGGAGAAACTCATTCTGGATGGATTTCAGGCAGGCCTGTCCTGGATCACCATCCTGAAAAAGCGTGATAATTTCCGCGCTGCTTTCGCCAATTTCGACCCCGATCTTATCGCCCAATGGGGTGAAGCCGACGTAATGCGGCTGCTGGAGAATCCCGGTATCATCCGCCACCGCGGTAAGATCGAGGCGACAATCGGTAATGCCAAAGCCTACCAGAAAATCCATTCGAATGAAGGATTTGACAACTTTCTGTGGGGCTATGTCGATGGGCAACCGCTACAGAACAACCCCCGGACGATGGCTGATGTGCCTGCCAGCACACCCCTTTCGGAACAAATCTCAAAAGACCTGCGCAAAGCTGGCTTTCGGTTTGTAGGACCGACGATTGTCTATGCATTCATGCAGGCTGTGGGCATGGTGAACGATCATGTCACGACCTGCCACCGGCACAAGGATCTAGCCGGGTAGGTGCTAGCTGCCTGCCAGAAGGGCTGCAATAATGGCCCTGCCGCTATCGCTATACCATTCGGCATCACCCGACATGCGGGCAATTTCGTTGCCTTCAGGGTCAAGGATCACCGTTACTGGCAGGCCCAGAACACCCATGTCACGGGCCAGTTTCTGCTTTGGGTCCAGATATTTCGGCAACCGGGTCGCGCCTACTTCTTCCAAAAGACGCTGAACTGCCGGGACCGGGTTGCGTCCTGTGGCGATTGTAACAACCTCAAACTGGTCACCACCAAATTCGCCCTGCAGCGCATCAAGCGCCGGAAGCTCTTTGCGACAGGGCGCGCACCATGTGGCCCAGAAATTGACCAGGACATACTTACCTTGCCAGTCGGCCAATCTGTGTTCACCCGCCTCTGGGTCGGTGAACGGCTCTTGCGATACTTCGACAGGCTCACTGAGAAACACAAGTTTCTTCATCGTGCCTTCGCGCAAGGACTCTAACGCCGCTTTATCGGCAAAAGCCGTGTTTGCACCAAAGACAATGGCCGTGTAGAGGACGGCAGACAACAACCAGCGCATGAACCCTCCGGGGGGTAAACAGATGACAAACAAAACCCAGAACGCAATGTGGGGTGGGCGCTTTGCCGACGGGCCAGACGCGATCATGGAGGCGATCAACGCCTCGATCGGGTTTGACCGGCGCCTTGCAGCCCAGGACATTGCAGGGTCCCGTGCCCATGCGGCGATGCTTGCCGCACAAGGTATCATTACCGGTAGCGATGCCGAAGCGATCAGGGAAGGCCTGCTCACGGTGTTGTCAGAGATTGAGAGTGGAAATTTCACTTTTTCCACCGCTTTGGAAGACATTCACATGAATGTGGAGGCACGGCTGAAGGATTTGATCGGCGAACCTGCCGGGCGCCTGCACACTGGCCGTAGCCGCAATGATCAGGTTGCCGTCGATTTCCGGCTTTGGGTGCGCGATCAATGCGACGAAGCGTTGGGCAAACTGTCGGCACTCTGTATGGCACTTGTCAGTCAGGCCGAGGCGGGCGCCGACTGGGTCATGCCCGGCTTCACCCATCTTCAGACCGCGCAGCCGGTGACATGGGGCCATCATATGTTGGCCTATGTTGAGATGTTTTCGCGCGATATGGGACGGTTCCGCGACGCGCGGGCCCGGATGAACGAATGCCCGCTCGGCGCGGCCGCGCTGGCGGGCACCTCTTTCCCGATTGATCGCCACATGACAGCCAAGGCATTGGGCTTTGACCGGCCAGCAGCCAATTCGCTAGATGCCGTCAGTGACCGGGATTTCGCATTGGAGTTTCTGGCCGCTGCTTCGATCTGCGCAATGCATCTTTCGCGCTTCGCCGAAGAGCTGGTGATCTGGTCCACCGCGCAGTTCCGCTTTGTAGCTTTGTCCGACCGCTTCTCTACCGGTTCTTCGATCATGCCACAGAAGAAAAACCCGGATGCGGCCGAGCTGATCCGCGCCAAGGTCGGGCGGATCATGGGGGCTAATGTCGGGCTCATGATGGTGATGAAGGGCCTGCCGCTGACCTATTCCAAGGACATGCAGGAAGACAAGGAACAGGTCTTTGACGCTGCCGACAACCTGATGCTGGCCTTGGCCGCGATGGAAGGCATGGTACGCGACATGACGGCAAACCGCGCCAATCTGGAAAAAGCTGCGGCATCGGGTTTTTCTACCGCCACCGATCTGGCTGACTGGCTGGTGCGCGAACTCGGGCTTCCGTTCCGTGATGCGCATCATGTGACCGGCAGCCTTGTCGCACTGGCCGAAAAGAAAGGCTGCGATCTGCCCGACCTGACGCTGGATGATATGCAATCTGCCCATGCGGGCATTACCGAAGATGTTTACAAGGTTTTGGGCGTCCATAATTCTGTCGCCAGCCGCCAAAGCTTTGGTGGCACCGCGCCAGATCAGGTGCGCGCCCAAATCGCCCGCTGGAGGGATCAGCTGAAATGAAAGCCATCGCTTTACTGCTGTCGATACTGACCGTTGCCGCCTGTGGCGCTGACGGGAAACCAACGCCGCCCGAATCGGGCTTGTCCGTGTCCGGGCAGGTCAAAGTCGGGATCGGCGGCAGCCTCTAAAATCGCGGAGCCAGACCCTTTGGATCATTTCCTCTATCGCGACGGCGCGCTTTTTGCCGAAGACGTGGCCGTCGCCGACATTGCCGCCAGTGTCGGCACACCCTTTTATGTCTACTCAACCGCGACGCTGGAACGGCATTACCGGTTGTTTGAAGAGGCGCTGGCAGGCATGCCGCATCTCGTCTGTTATGCAATGAAGGCCAATTCAAACCTTGCCGTGATCCGGACGCTTGGCAATCTGGGCGCCGGAATGGATGTGGTTTCGATCGGCGAATATCTCAAGGCCAAGGCCGCAGGCGTTCCAGGCGACCGCATCGTCTTTTCCGGCGTCGGTAAAACCGCCGATGAAATGCGCACCGCGCTGACAGGCGGCATCCGGCAGTTCAATGTCGAAAGTGAACCGGAGCTACTGGCACTGAATGCCGTGGCGATGTCTTTGGACCAGACAGCACCTGTCACCATCAGGGTCAATCCTGACGTCGACGCAAAAACCCATGAAAAGATCGCAACCGGGCGAAAAGAGGATAAGTTCGGCATTCCCATCAGCCGCGCCCGCGCCATTTACGCCGAAGCCGCAGCGTTGCCGGGAATCGAGGTTGTGGGCATTGATGTCCATATTGGCAGCCAATTGACCGATTTGGCCCCTTTTGAGCAGGCCTATGGGAAAATTGCAGAACTTACCCGGCAACTTCGTGCCGACGGGCATAATATCCGCCGGTTGGATCTGGGCGGCGGCCTTGGCATTCCTTACGAGCGGTCAAATTCCGCGCCACCCTTGCCACTGGATTACGGTGCGGTGATCAAGCGTACTTTGGGCGATCTGGACTGCGAGATTGAAATTGAACCGGGGCGGCTGATTGCGGGAAATGCAGGGTTGCTGGTCAGCAAGGTGATCTACGTGAAATCCGGTGAAGATCGCAAATTTCTTATTCTTGACAGTGCGATGAACGATCTGGTCCGGCCGTCAATGTATGGGTCGCACCATGACATTGTCCCTGTCAATGAACCTGGTCCGGGTTTGGAACCTCAGCCGTTCGATGTGGTCGGGCCTGTTTGCGAAAGTGGCGATACATTTGCAAAACAGCGTTTGTTGCCCCCTGTTGCCGCCGGCGATCTGGTCGCCTTTCGTTCAGCCGGGGCTTACGGGGCTGTCATGGCTTCGGAATATAATTCCCGCCCATTGATTCCGGAAGTTCTTGTAAAAGGCGATCAATTCGCTGTCATTCGTGCACGCCCGAGCTATGACGCGATGATAAACCGCGATAGCATTCCAGAATGGCTCTGAATCGCAATCCTGCGTAAAGGGTCACGCAGACCGGAGAACCGCAACCGGAACATGACCGACACCAGAGCGCTTACGTATGCTGCCCTGAAGAGCCTCGTCTGGCCGATACGCCTGACGCGGGCCGGTATTGTTGCGGAACGGATCACCCGCGGGTTCTGGCCGGTTTGGACAATCCTGTTTTCTGTTATCGCCGCACTGGCCTTCGGGTTGCATGAAACCTTGCCGCTTGAAGCCCTTTGGATCGGTGGTCTTGCGACAATCGCAGGCCTGATCTGGGCGCTGATCCGGGGGATAAGACAATTTCGTTGGCCGACGCGTCAGGACGCGCTGAAACGGCTGGATACCAAACTTCCCGGCAGACCCATCGCGGCGTTGAGCGATGCGCAAGCGCTGGGTGCACGCGATGCCGGTTCGAAATCAGTCTGGCAGGCGCATGTTGCACGTATGGCCGACCGCGCGCGCAGCGCACGGGCTGTTGTGCCGGATCTGCGCATCGCACCTGCCGATCCCTTTGGGCTTCGCCTGACGGCAGTTGTAGCATTGGTGGTGGCGCTTTTGTTCGGATCGCTTTGGCGTCTGGCCGAGGTCCCAGCCCTTGCCACGGGCATAGGTTCCGCGAATGCCGCAGGCGGGCCTTCTTGGGAAGGCTGGGCAGAGCCACCTGCCTATACCGGGCGGCCCAGTATTTACCTTAACGCCATTACCGCAACGGTGATCAACCTGCCGCAGGGCAGCCGGATTACCTTGCGCCTCTACGGCCCATCCGACGACATCACGGTCGAAGAATCGGTTTCAGATGCCCCACCGCCGCCAAGCCCTGCAGCCGCCCCCCCGGCGGAAACGGCGACAGTTCGTGCGCTGGATTTTGAAGCCGTCCGGTCCGGCAAGGTCAAGATTATCGGCACCGGAGGTCGGGAATGGACGGTGACCATTTCCCCGGACCAGCCACCCAATGTGAAACTGACGGGCAAGATTTTACGAGAAGCCGACGGCACCATGGCGCAGCTTTTCACGGCGACGGACGATTACTCCGTCGATTCCGGCCATGCGGAGTTTGAGCTGGATCTCGCGGCGGTTGACCGGCGCTACGGGCTTGAAGCAGCCCCGGAGCCACGGGAAAAACTGGTCTACGACCTGCCCATGCCAATCACAGGCAGCCGTGCTGATTTCTCTGAATCTTTGGTGGAAGACGCCTCAAAACATCCTTGGGCACAATTGCCGGTCAAGATGACATTCTTTGTGAAGGACGGTCAGGATCAAGTAGGCCAAAGCGAAGTACAGTCCCTGACATTGCCTGGGCGGCGGTTTTTTGACCCGGTGGCGGCGGCAGTAATTGAGTTGCGCCGCGATCTTTTGTGGACGCGTGACAATGCCCCCCGCGTCGCCCAGATCCTGCATGCGCTGACCCACCGGCCCGAAGGATTGCTGCGCAACGAACGGGCGTATCTGATGTTGCGGGTGGCGATGCGACGGCTGGATGCAGCGGTTGCACAGGGGCGGCTGAGCGAAGAGACACGGGACGAGACCGCAGAAGCGTTCTGGGAAATAGCCTCGCTGATCGAAGATGGCGGATTGGCCAATGCGCTTGACCGCATGCAGCAGGCGCAGGAACGGCTATCCGAAGCCATCCGTAACGGCGCTACACCGGAAGAGATCCAGAAGCTGATGGATGACCTCAGGCAGGCGACCGACGATTACATCCGCCAACTGGCCGAGAATATGGAACGTCGTGGTGCCGATGAACCCAACCAGCAGGCCCAGAACGGCCAGCAGATCGGACCGGATCAGTTGCAGCAGATGATGGATGAGATCCAGCGTCTGATGGAAGAGGGCCGCATGGCCGAAGCGCAGGAACTGCTCGAACAGCTAAACCGAATGCTGGAAAACATGCAGGTTGTCGAAGGGCAGCCAGGCGAAGGCCAGCAGGGTGAAGGCCAACAAGCGATGGAGGATCTGCGCGAAACGCTGCGCGATCAGCAAGGCCTGTCTGACGAAGCCTTTCAGGACTTGCAGGAACAATTTGGCGAGCAAGGTCAGGGGCGCCAGCAGAACGGCCAGCAACCCGGTGGTCAGCCGGGGCAGGGAATGCAGCCGCAACAGGGTGAAGGGCAATCCCCGAATGGTCAGAGCCGAAGCGGCGAAGGTCAGGACAGTATGCCGGGTGAAAATCAACCGAATGCCGACGGTCGTGACGGCGTAGGCAGTCTGGCTGACCGGCAGCGGGCGCTGCGTGACCAGTTGCGCCGTCAGCAGGGCAACCTGCCCGGCTCGGATTCCGAAGGTCGCGACGCGGCCCGCCAGGCACTGGACGAAGCGGGCCGTGCCATGGACGGTGCCGAAGATGCACTGCGCGAGGGCGATCTGCCCGGAGCACTTGATCGTCAGGCCGAGGCCATTGAAAACCTGCGCGAAGGCATGCGCAGCCTGGGCGAAGCACTGGCACAGGACCAGCGTGAAGGCATGGGCAATCAGGGCGAAGCCTTCGGCAGCAATAACCAAAACTCGCAACGCGACCCGCTAGGCCGAAAAACCGGTGAATTCGGCGGAACCGGTACCGAGGAAAATCTGCTGCAAGGTGATGATGTCTACCGACGCGCGCGCAACCTGTTGGACGAAATCCGCCGCCGATCAGGCGAACAGACCCGTCCGCCGGTTGAACTGGATTATCTCAAGCGGTTGCTGGATCGGTTCTAGAGCGGCGGGGGAACGTGTCGTCAACTCCCGTTGTCGTCCTTGCGCATGGATTCTGTCAAAGACTGCATTTGGCCATCCACCCAAAGCCGGGCTTTGTCGATGCCTTTGACATAGCGCACCATCACAGGCTCCAGCGTCGGGACTTGCGCTGCGATCACGGGTGCCAAAAGATAGGTGGCAAGCAGAATGGCTGCCGACATGACAGAAATTGAGAACCCCAGCCGGAAACCGCTGCGACGGCGTCGCAGCGTTTCGGGGGCATCGCGAGAAGCTGCATCGCCGCCGCGTTCCGATGTTGCCCTTAGCGTAGAGTTAATTTCTTCGATATCCGGCAGCAATTCACGGCGCGATCCTTTTGACACGAGGGCATCTTCGTCATCCTCTTCGCCATCACCGTCACCCCGGGTTCTGGCAACACGGTCCTTCTGAGCGTTGCCGGCTTCAATCACCGCGGCAGCGGCGGCTGAAGAAAGACCAAGGTCGGGTTGGGTTTCCAGCGTGGCACCACCGGTGCTGCGGGCACGGGCCTCGCGGGCGGCTTCTTCGCGCAGGACATTCAAAACCGCATCGTCCAATGTGCGGCGCTTGAAGGAAGGAAGTTCAGGCGTCGGTTCCTGTGCTTCTTGCGCCGTATCCATATCCGCTGGTGGGGCCGTATCTTCCTGTGCGGCGTCAGGTTGTTCCGGAACGGCTGTGTCAGACGCGTCGGCCGAGGGTGTCACCTCTTCCGATTCGTCGGCTTCACCCTCATCTTTGGTCCAGTCCTGACTATCCTCAGGTACATTTGCTGCGGCTTCCTCGGCGCGTTGTTGGGCGGCGGAAGCCTGAAACCATGCCTGACCGCAATTGGAACACTGCACATCGCGTCCCGCTTCTGGGATCACGCTGTCATCAACTTCATATTCTGCGCCACAACTTGGGCATACTAAACGCATGTGGTCCCCACCCGATTCACTAGCCAATAGTCCAGCTCAAATTGCCATTCTGGCCATTGTTGTTGCTGTGTTGTAGCAAGCAACGTGCCGTCATCCAAGTATTTGTGGCAAATAACAGTTAAACGGTTGGCGGCATAGCCAAATAGGTCGCACCCGACCGAAAAGGAGAAGGCAGTGATCGCGTTCGAGAATGTTGCTTATGACTATGGCAGCGGCGCATTGCTTACCGATATGTCCCTGAATCTAAGCGCGGGGTCATTCCATTTTCTTACCGGGCCTTCAGGTGCAGGCAAATCGACTTTCCTGAAACTTTGCTACGGCGAATTGCTGCCGACATCGGGAAAAGTCACTTTTCTAGATCGTGATGTGCACCAAATGGATCGCGATACAGTGGCGCAAATGCGCCAGAGCATTGGTGTGGTGCATCAGGATTGTCAGTTTCTGGATCACCTGACGCTGGCTGAAAACGTGGCCCTGCCACTGGCTGTTGCTGGGCGAAGTGCCGATACTGCTGATTTGCAGGAACTGCTCGGCTGGGTGGGCCTGTCAAAACAGGCTATGGCCCTGCCGCCATCGCTTTCGGGTG
>JAOUMG010000521.1 GCA_029881635.1 Paracoccaceae bacterium
CGCTATCAATGACGTCGCGCACGAGGCTGGCAAGCATGAAGCGCGACATTGCCGGTGGCGGTTCTTCTGCCTTGCCAAAGGCCAGCGTGGATTCGCACAGATTGACGGCACGGCTGATCGAATTCACCAGCTTGGGCGCGGCCCGCTTGACCATCGGATCATCGCTATCCTCCATCCGATCGGCAAAAAGCTGGGCTGTCGTCAGGATGTTGCGCAAATCATGGCTGACCTTGGCGACAGCTTCGCCCAATTGGGCCAGACGCTCCTTTTGCCGAAGCGCACTGGTGAGCTGCCGCTGCATGGTCTGTAACGCGACCTCTGCTTCGTGAAGTTCGGTCACGCGCGCGCGCGGCTCGATAAAGCTGCGGGCGTCTTCGGGTGCGTCGGCATAGGCGCTCATATGGCTCACCACACGGCGAATAGGCGATACGATCAACCGTTGAACCGCGAGAAACAACAATAGGGCCGTCAGAATCGAAATCACGGCAGACAGCCCCAGAATCCTGAGGCCGTAGTTGATCATCGCCGCGCGCAATGGAGCCGTATCCATCGTCGCTTCGATCAGCAACCCTGCCTGCTTGACCGGATCACCGATCACGCGGATCATCCGGCTTTGCGGGTCGAAGATACATATAACAGCGTCGCGGATCAGTTCCCACGCCGGGGCATCGCGCAGATCAAAGCTGCGTTCAACGGGCGCCGGGATTGGCGACGACAAGACCAACTGGCGAACTTCGTCGCGGCGCAGAACTACGTTATAAACTTCGGCATTCGCCAAAAGTTCTTTTTCAAGGTTTTCGTCGATCATTCCATCGGTGGCAAGAAGCGCCAGTGAAGCTATTTGCGCCCGCTCCAGACGCGACAGGATATAATCCTCACGGAACCTTGCGACCGAAGGCACAAAAATCAACACTTCGGCAAGCATGACAAACAGCGTTGTCAGCAGAAGGAAACGCCCGGAAAGCGTGTTGAGAAACATTCATCGCCCCAATGTTCGGTCGTCCGGCTTTTCACGACTTGCCGGGTTGTCAGCATTCCTGAACAGGTTCATGGTAACAACAGAATAAGCATTTGGGACGGCATATTAAACCTCTCATACATATGAAATACACAACAACCGCCCCGCCAACCTGATCGTGGCAAGCGGAAGGCCGGAAATGACGAAAAATTTCGGGTGACCGAGTTGACTCGGGCGTCTGTCGGGTCTAATAGCCGGGCTTCGAATGATCATGGCCTTCGAATTCCCTGAATTTGGGCCTTCCCTACGGAGTTGCAGCGATGAAACGCACATTTCAACCATCGAACCTCGTGCGCGCCCGTCGCCATGGTTTCCGCGCCCGCATGGCAACCAAAGGTGGCCGCCGTGTTCTGAACGCCCGCCGCGCCAAGGGCCGCAAATCCCTTTCGGCTTAAGGCCTACCAATAAGGCAAACGGCATGACACCGCCGGAGGCTCCCGTGCAAGGCCAGGAAGGCAGTGCTGCGGTGATGCCTCCGGCGGTTCCTGTTTTGTCTATCCTCAGAAAACGAGCAGACTTTCTTCGCGCGTCCAGGGCGCGACGGCAGGGTACTGCCGGGTTTTTGCTGCAGGCAAGGCGCCGCGATGCCAGTGAGGGCATCGACCCGTCGACCTTGCGAATTGGCTACACCTGTTCGAAAAAACTGGGCAATGCAGTGATACGAAACCGGGCAAAGCGCCGGCTCCGGGCGATTGCAAGGGATGTTTTGCCGGACCATGGCCGACCAGGTTGGGACTATGTGCTTGTTGGCCGCCCCGACGCCACGGTGGCCCGTGACTACACAGCGATGCGTGCCGACCTGCTGCGTGCTTTGGAAAAAATTCACGCAGGTGCCGGTTGACACCGCTGGCCCATATCGTGGCGCTGCCGGTGCGCGCCTACCGGCTGCTTTTCAGTCCTTGGGTTGGGCATGGCTGCCGCTATCAGCCGACCTGCTCGCTCTATGCGCTTCAGGCGTTGGAAACGCATGGCGCCTTCAAAGGCAGTTGGCTGACTTTGAAACGCATCGCCCGCTGCCACCCATGGGGCGGCGCCGGTCATGACCCTGTCCCGGACCACAAGGATCACTAGGGTATCAGCCCGAGATTGCCGCGGTCGGTTGGGCGACGGGTCGGTATATCGTGCCGGTCAATGTCACCACGGATGGTGAACAACACATCCTGGTGAAATTTCTGATCAAAGAAATACCAGACATGGGCGGCGTTTCTCATCCCGTCAAACCTGGCGCGATGAGCATTGTAATAATTTCCGCAATTCACATTCACCGCCTTTTCCGGCGCGCCTTCGGGTAACCCGATGCGGCCGACACGCGGGCTGACGCCAACCCGCTTCACATTTGCCAGCGACAACACATCATCGAAAGGGTTGTAGTAATTCGTCAACCGAACGCAGTGACGATACAGCGACGAGGATTTTGAGCTGGTTGCAGCCATGGAACCCGCAGAAATGTCACCGGACATCAGCATGATCTGACTGACTGACCAAGCGCGCGCGGCAACTGCCGGCCTATCGTCGGCATCGTCAAATGCCTCGCGTACGACATAACTGCCCATGGAATGGGCCAGCACATGCAGATTGATCCTACAGTCGGGTCGCTGAAGGGCCGCAAAGCTGGCAATACCTTCGCTGACCAGCCGCAATGCCGTTTGTTTCGCGTCAACCCGGTCTTCAAG
>JAOUMG010000523.1 GCA_029881635.1 Paracoccaceae bacterium
AATCAAGGGCATTGTAAACTATTTATAAGATTTTTTGTAACCCTTTTTGTTTTAAAGATATTTCTGTTAATTTGTTGACACTAAATCGGAAAACTTTGTAAAAAGCCAAACAATCGGCGTAATTCTGCCATAATAAATCAACCACTTGGCTGTTCACGAAATGGTGAAGATAATGGCCAGAAGGCTATTGTCCGACCAATCAGTCAGAGGCGCTTCTAAAAAGAGGATTCTTCGCCCTGCCGCATTCATTGCGCCGTTAGCGCTGACAGAAATTCACGATTCGATTGGGTTTCAGCGATGCTTTCCGACGGTCCAGCCAGTCGGCCCAAGATACTTTTCTCCGGCTGTGACCGGCAGGTCCTCCAGCGCCGATCCCATAGAATCATTCCACCGGTTGAGATAGCCAAACAGCGCGATGACACCCATGATCTCGACGATGTCGCCTTCAGACCAGTGCGCCTTAAGCCGCTCTTCTATTTCGGGTGTAACGGCATTGGGCACTTGTGCTGCGCCATGCGCAAAGGCAAGTGCCGCTTTTTCTGCGTCGGAAAAATGCGGGCTGTCCTCGAAATCCCACACCGAATTCAATCGTTCCTCGCTGGCACCAAAGCGCTGCGAGCCCAGAATCGTATGGGCCTGACAATACCGGCATCCCGAAACATAGCTGGTGACATACCCCAGCAATCGCTTGAATTCGGGGGTCACCGCACCATGACACTGCATCACCGCGACATTCAGCGCGGTAAAGGCCCGTGCGATTTCCGGGCGATGCGCCATTGTACGAACCGAATTGGGGATCACCCCAAGCGGGCCCTTGAAAAACTGTACCGATGCGCGCAGTTCCGGCTCAATCTCGGCTTCCTCCAGCGGTCTCACTACGGCCATGGCACCCTCCATAAATAAATCTGCCGGAAAATCGCAGCAAAGACGCACAAGGACAAGGGCAACATACCACCGGGATCTCGGTTGCCCGGTCGGCGCTGGCTTGCTAGCAGTTTTGCCAAACTTGATAAGGTGAACTCGCATGTCGCAAAAGATCAATCCGGTGCAGGACCCAGATGAGGACGCCCGCGCCCTCGCTTGCGATCTGCTGGTACAGGCCAGAACGGCAGCACTGGGCGTAATCCACCCCACGACCCATGCCCCCTATGTCAGTCGCGTGGCGATTCTTGCGGCACCCGGACGGGCCGTCTTTTCGCTGGTTTCCGACCTTTCGCTCCACTGCCAGGCATTGCGCGCGGACCCAAGGGCATCTCTGCTGCTGGGCGATCCCGGCCCCCGTGGCGACCCGCTAAACCAACCGCGCCTGAGCATTCAGGCTGTGGCCAGCTTTGTCGACCCGGCCACAGCCGCCGATCAGGATTTGCGTGCGCAATGGCTGTCGCGACACCCCAAATCCAAACTCTACATAGATTTTGCCGACTTCTCATTTGTCGACTTCACCATTCTGGGCGCAAATCTGAATGGCGGATTCGCTAAAGCCTATGCACTGGGGCCAAATGACTTTAAGATAAACCTGCGTAACGATTAGCTGATTTCATCTAGGTATTGTTCGATGTGATTGTCCTGTTAGCAGCGAGTTTTAATGGCAACGTGGCCGTCTTGGCAGGACGAAATCCTGCGCCAGAAGGAAAGGCTCGCGACGGATCGCCCGTCGCGCCAAATCGGCGTTGCGATGTCCTTTGTGCTGTTTGGCTTTTATCTGCCCTTCTGGATGGTCTTCTTTGCCTATCTGCTCAACATCGGCACCGAGGTTTTGCAGCAAAAACTGCTTGATGATTTTGAAGCGCAACCGACACGTCGCCTGCAATTCGCGATCATCGGCAACTCTGCCCTGGGGCTGGCCGTCTACAGTGTTCCCGCACTGCTGGTGCTGATGTCAGATGATCCCATGATGGAGTTTTTGGCGGTGTTGGCGCTGGTCGGCGCCCTTCTGAACGTTTCCGTCGTCCGATCAATCCATTTGCCGCTGGGCATCTTCACCGGCATTCCTCCGGCATTGGCGCTGCTTTGGGTGCCGCTCTCGGCCAGCATCAACCACCAGAACACCAGCTCTGCCATTCTGGCAACGGTTGGCGTCACGGTGTTGGTGGGTTACTTCATTTCATCGCTGCTACAAAACTACCGCGCCCAGACAGATCTTGTACGCGCCATTGAAAATGCAAATGCCGCGAGCGACGCCAAATCGCGTTTCCTTTCCGCCATGAGTCATGAAATCCGCACACCCTTGAACACGGTCCTGGGTTTCAGCCAGATCATGCGCGACACACCCGAACGCGCGGCCACTCCGCAGAATATCGACAGGGTGGAAGAGGCGGCACATACCCTCAAAACGCTGATCGAAGATGTCCTTGACCTGGCCTCGGCGACAGCCGGTGGCGTTCGTTTCAACCTGGTAACGGCAGCATTCCGGCAAGAGCTGGCATCAGCACTCGTGCCTGCCGGACGTTCCACCCAAAACCTCCAGACAGTCACGAATATCGAAGACGATGTTCCGGAGCTTGGGCGCTTCGATCCGATGCTTTTGCGAAAATGCCTGAGCCACCTCAGCACGATTGTGCTCGACAGTCAGAACGAACCGAACACAGGAATTCTCGGCCTGCACGGTGCCTTGCTATCTGGCACCCCGAGCTGGCTGAGGCTGACAGTCATGGCTGGCGAACCCCATGCAAATTCTGACGGCGGC
>JAOUMG010000522.1 GCA_029881635.1 Paracoccaceae bacterium
ATTCACATTGGCTGTTGCGCGCGCAGGGATCACATTGGTTGCCGGATTGCCGGTATCTATGGTGGTTATAGCGAGCGTTGAAGCATCGAAATGGTCGGTTCCCTGATCGAGCGTATGCGAAGCCAGCTTGTCCAATAGCCTGACCATCGCGTGAAGCGGGTTCTTAGCGCGATGCGGATAGGCGGAATGGCCCTGCACACCCTTTGCGGTGATCTGACAAGTCAACGATCCGCGCCGTCCGATTTTCATCATGTCGCCAATGGTTTCGGGGCAGGTGGGTTCGCCTACAAGGCAAACCGACATCGTTTCGCCTTTTGTCTTCATCCAGTCCAACAGCGCCACAGTTCCGTCCTTGGCTGGTCCTTCTTCATCGCCGGTAATGGTCATGATGATCGCCCCGTCGGGCGGAGTTTCGTGCACAAAATCAATGGCGGCGGCGGCGAATGCCGCGACGCCAGATTTCATATCCGTCGCACCCCGGCCCCAAAGCCATCCATCGACGATTTCACCCCCGAATGGGTCATGCGTCCATGCGGCGGTGTCGCCGACGGGCACGACATCGGTATGGCCATTGAAGCCAAAGGTACGGTTTGCCCCGGCCCTGCCCCAGCGGGCGAAAAGATTTGATGTGCCGTTCCGGTCAACACGGTGGCAGGAAAAGCCCGCGCGGGTCAGCAGCCCTTCCAAAAGCACCAATGCCCCACCTTCGGCTGGCGTGACCGAGGGGCAACGGATCAGGTCTGCGGTTAGCTGAACCGGGTCTACGGGGAAAATTGATTGGGATGGCAACGACAAGCTCCTTCACTGTTGCCACAGCCCTAGCGTCATTGCCGCGCTGCTTCAATCCATTCGGTACTGTTGCAAGTCGGCCACCGCTGATTCGGGCGACACACGTATCCCGCGAAAAAGGTTAACAAACTGCAATGGGCGGGACATAGTGTTGCCATAAAAACAGTCCTGAGGCAGGGCAAACGCATATAAGGGCGCAACGTCGCCCACTATCGAGCGGTTAAACGCGTTTGAAAGATTGGGCGCGGTGCGTCCAAAGCAGTGTTTGCGCTGCCTCCAAAAGGCGTGGGGGCAGTCATGGCGACCGGAGCAGAGCTCGGGTACAATACGAACGCATCTGCATTGCAGATGGCGAATGCGATCTTTGGCAATGGCGTTACGGTCGTTGGTGCGTCCTATCAGGGTGACAGCAACTCATCGGCGATCTATTCGAATGGTGACGCATTGTCGCCTTTTGCAACGCCCGGCGATACCGGTGTCATTCTATCGACCGGCCGGGCCAGGGATTTTACGCAATCGTCGGGTGACCCCAACCGGTCTACAGGGACATCAACGAACACCTCCGGCGTTAACAATGACGCTGGCTTTAACTCAATTGCCGGGACGAATACCTACGACGCTTCGATCCTGAATGTCGATTTCATCCCGACCGGTAACGTGATGACGATGCAGTTCACGTTTTCGTCCGAGGAATACCCAGAATACGCCAATAGCCAGTTCAACGACATGGTCGGGGTCTGGATCAATGGAACCCATGTGCCGCTGTCTGTTGGGACCGGCAACCCAAGTGTGGGCAACATCAACCCAGGTAATAACCTCTATGTCGATAATACCGGCGATCAGTACAACACTGAAATGGACGGCTTTACGCTGACCATGACGCTGACCATTCCGGTCATTCCAGGGGTGGTGAACTCGATCCGCATAGGTATCGCTGATGTGGCGGATTCATCTTATGACTCCAACCTGCTGATCGCCGGAAATTCTGTACAAACACGGCTGGTCGCCATTCCGGACCACCAGAATATCTATGTCGATAGCTCCAGCACATTCGACGTTCTGGGCAATGACCACAATGGGACCGGCGGGACACTGACAATTACCCATATCAACGGTGTTGCCGTTGTGGCCGGGCAGAGCGTGGTTCTGCCTTCGGGTGACACAGTCCGGCTGAATGCCGATGGCACGCTCACGGTTCAAACGGACACGGATGTTGATGCATTCAACTTTACTTACACGGTTACAAGTTCAACGGGTGGCAATGATGTTGGCATGGTCACCATCAGCACGATACCGTGTTTTGTTGCGGGAACGTGCATCGCGACGCCCGATGGCGAAGTACCGGTCGAATCGCTGAAGCCCGGTGATCTGGTTCTGACACATGACGATGGACCGCAGCCCTTGCGATGGATCGGGTGCCGCACAGTTGCGGCCGAGGGTTCATTTGCACCCATTCGTATTCGCGCAGGTACGTTCGGCGACCATAGTACCCTTCTTGTTTCACCACAGCATCGGATTTTGATTGGTGACAGTTTGGCCGAATTGCTGTTTGGCGAGGCTGAGGTACTCGTGGCGGCTAAGGATCTGGTCAATGGCCGTTCTGTCCGTGTTGTTGAGGGTGGTACGGTCGATTATGTTCACCTGCTGTTTGATCGCCATCAGGTGGTTTATTCCGCCGGGCTGACCACCGAAAGCTTCCTGCCCGGACCACAGGTAACACAGAGCTTTGAGCGTCAGATTGTCGACGAAATATGCGCGATTTTCCCTGAAATAGACCCTGAAACCGGCGAAGGTTACAGCGCCGCAGCGCGGAGGATGCTGAAAGGTTATGAGGCAAGGGTCTGGATGGCCAAGGGGTTGGCAGCATGACCTGGCTGGCGCTGCGCGGCGCAGACGG
>JAOUMG010000524.1 GCA_029881635.1 Paracoccaceae bacterium
ATTGTTGCAGCATGTATCAATACCGTATTGTGACCGTATCTGCCGTGACCATCGTCTCTGGCCTGCGGCCTTGACGGCTAAGTTCAGCAGGCAGCAGGGCGAATTGGATATGGGCGGGTGCAAGGCCATTGGAGGCGATGCCGGACTTTAGCTGTTCCCAAAGAGCGACGTCGATCTTGAGTTTTTCCGCCTTGGCCTGAATTTGCCAGACGTTTGAAATCACAGACACGGTGATTTCGCCGCCATAAGACAGCGCGGTCTCCAGGCATTGAATTGCCAGATACGCGGCTTTGACATCGGATCTGCCAAGTTTGCCTTCGACCTCCCATCTGATGTCGATCTTGCTGCCACGGCAAACGTCTTCCAGGATCGAGACAACTTCCTTTTTGCCGATGAAATGACCATCGGGCGCCACCCCAAAGGCAATGCGAAAAAATCTGACCCGCGCGTTGGCGTTGGCGATGCTTTCAGCAATCAGCTCAATTTCAGGGCTGACAGGTTGCCCCGACATCGTCAAAAGTTCGATACCATTGCTGATTGCGCCCAATGGGCTGATAAGGTCGTGGCAAATACGTGATCCGAGCAATTCGGACAGATCGGTCGGCGTGTAGGGCATCGTGTTCCCGAGGATAGGAGATTAAATGGCGAATGCAGTTCTGGTGCCCGGAATGCTTGTGAGGCATCCGGTCCAAGTCGATTGGGGGTTAGGGCAGGTGCAATCGAACATCGGTACCAAAATCACCGTTAATTTTGAACATGCGGGCAAGGTTGTTATTGACGGTTCACAGATAGAGCTGGTTCTTGTCATGGGGGCGAATGATTTCCCTTAAGGTGATGGAAAGTCACTAACACAACCTTAAGGGCGTATCACGCTTTCCTTTACCGCCTTCTTGTTGCATTGGCGGCGGGCGCGACCTAAAATAGGTCAACGCCATGGGACGTAAGTAACCGAACGCCATCGATGATCCCTGAAAACACCCACTTTCAAATCCGGCTAGCTTCCTGTGAACAGGATTTATTGGCCGCGCAGCGGTTGCGCTATTGCGTATTTGTCGAGGAGTTGGGCGGGTCTGGCCCCTCGGCAGACCACAAGGGTCGTTTTGAGCGCGATGAATTCGACGATGTGAACGACCATCTCATTTTGGTCGATACGCGCCGAAACCCGAAGGAATTGGATCATGTAATCGGGGCCTACCGTTTGCTGAAGGGCGATGCCGCTGAAAAGTTCGGCCGATTCTACAGCGATGCCGAATATGATCTTGGACCTTTGCGCAAATCCGGCCGCCGCCTGCTGGAGCTTGGCCGATCCTGTGTGTCGGCCGAGTTTCGCGGTAGTGCTGCCATGTTCCTGCTTTGGAACGGCTTGGCTGAGTATGTTCTCAACAACGGCATCGAAGTGCTTTTCGGTGTGGCAAGCTTTCACGGGACAGATGTAGAGCCGATCAAAATGCCGCTTAGCTGGTTGCAGGCGCATCACCTGGCCCCTGAGGCGCTGAGGGTGCGTGCCCATCCGGCCAGCTATCAGCGCATGGATCTGGTGCCGCGCGATCTTCTTGACCGTCACGCTGCGATGTTGGGGATGCCCGCGCTGATAAAAGCCTACCTTCGTCTGGGTGGATTTGTCGGCGATGGCGCCTATGTTGACCGCGGATTCAACACAACCGATGTGTGTCTTTTGATGGACACTGCCGCGATGAGCGCGCGTCACAAGGGGTTCTATACCCGCAAACATGAGGCCAAGGTGTGAGCACATGGAATGCGCGGGTCGAACCTGAACCGGTTCGGATTGGCCCTGCGGGATGGGTTCTGGCCGCTTTGCGGGGGGCGATACTTGGCGGGGTGACCTATGGGGGGCTTGGCCTCTTGCTTGCCGTCAGGCTTGTTGAGGCGCCGCTTTTCGGCATGCACCGTCCGATTACACCGCATATCACCAGATTTGTGTGTCGAACCTCGTTCGTCGTTTTGGGCATTCGCTACCGCGTCACCGGTAAACCGATGCGGCACCGGGGCGCCGTCGTCGCCAACCATTGTTCATGGCTTGATATCTTTTCCCTCAACGCCTGCCAGCAGGTCTATTTCGTATCCAAGTCCGAGGTATCCCGCTGGGTCGGTATCGGTTGGTTGGCGCGCGCCACCGGAACGGCATTCATTGCGCGCAACCCGAGAGAGGCGCGCATCCAAAAAACGCTGTTCGAAGACAGAATTCGGGCGGGTCACCAACTGCTGTTTTTTCCGGAAGGCACCTCGACGGACGGGCTGCGGGTGCTGCCTTTCAAATCGACGCTTTTTGCGGCGTTCTACAGCCATGGGCTTGAGCATGTGATGAAAATCCAGCCTGTCAGCGTCGCCTATCGTGCCCCTGAAGGACAGGACCCCCACTTTTATGGCTGGTGGGGGGATATGCCTTTCATAGCGCATTTCTGGAAAACCCTTGCCGCCACACGTCAGGGATCTGTCGAGATCATTTTTCACGAACCTGTCAGCGTGGATGCATTTGCATCCAGAAAAGAACTGGCTTCACACTGCGAAGCGCAAATTCGGCGTGGAGTGGTCGAGATTCTTGGCGACGAATACATCGGCTAACGCATTTCCCTTTGCGAAATACGAGATCAGATGCACTGCGATGCCCGGCGTCTATTCAGCCAATGGGCGCGATCATTACCTTCAGCGCGGCGGCCGG
>JAOUMG010000525.1 GCA_029881635.1 Paracoccaceae bacterium
TGCCGGACGCTGGGGCGGGCTCGGTCTTTGGATCCATACGGCCATTCATGCGGCCCCCCTCGCCCCTGCCGGGCATCTTGATCTGAAAGATTTTGACAAATCGGTGGCTGGGAATATTCGTGCGACGGCCACGTTGATCCCTCTGCTGGAACCGCTGCTAAGGGCCGCCAACGGGACCGCGCTTTTTCTTGATGACCCTCGGGCCGGTGAAAAGTTCTTTGGCGCTTACGGGGCGACCAAAGCCGCCCAGATCGCACTGGCCAGAAGCTGGCAGGCAGAATGCGCCAAGATCGGCCCCCGCGTCATGATTGAAACGCCGCAGCCCATGCCCACAGCGACGCGCGCGCGGTTTTTCCCGGGTGAGGATCGAAACTTGCTGAGCGACCCGAAAGAAGAAGCAAAGCGGATTTTGGTATTGCTACCCTCCGCCTGATCCCGGCTGTGTGCAGCAAGTTCGGCGCTGAATTCACACTCTGGTGAATAGGCCATAACCGATCAGCGACGTTGCTGCCTTTACCTGCATCCAGCGACAGTCTAATCAGGGTAAACAGAGCGGAACGGGGCAAAAATGCGCATTCTTATCACCAATGATGACGGCATAAATGCGCCAGGATTGGCAGTTTTAGCCGAGATCGCGAATGAGATCGCTGGCCCCGGTGGCGAAGTCTGGACTGTCGCACCGGCATTTGAGCAATCCGGCGTCGGGCACTGCATCAGCTATACCCATCCGATGATGATCGCCAAACTGGGCGAGCGTCGCTATGCCGCTGAAGGCAGCCCGGCCGATTGCGTTCTGGCAGGTCTTTATGACGTGATGCAGGACGCCCGCCCCGATCTTATCCTGTCGGGTGTGAACCGTGGAAACAACGCCGCTGAAAACGTTCTTTATTCCGGCACGATAGGCGGTGCGCTTGAGGCGGCACTGCAGGGATTACCCGCTATTGCACTTTCTCAGTTCATGGGACCAGAGACCCAGGCACTGGATGATCCATTCCAAGCGGCGCGCGTGCATGGGGCCAGACTTGTGCGCGACCTCCTTGAAAAGGGGCTATGGGATACCGGTGACTACCGGCTGTTTTATAATGTCAATTTTCCGCCGATCGGGGGCGCTGCGGTCAAGGGCACAAAAATCGCGGCCCAAGGTTACCGGACGGACACTTTTTTCGGTGTGGAGCCGCATATGTCACCTTCCGGGCGGAAGTTTCTTTGGATCAAGGGCGGCCCGCAACACAAACCAACGGCACCGGGTACCGATGTCGCGGTAAATCTCGACGGCTATATCGCAGTAACGCCGATGCGCGCCGACCTGACCGCGCATGACGCAATGGCCGAACTTGAGGCGCGCTTCGGATGACCGATCTGGCCGAGCGGAAGATGCGCTTTCTGTTTGCGCTCCGCTCAAAGGGGGTGACGGACACGCGCGTTCTGACGGCCATGGAAAACGTCGACCGTGGCATCTTTGTCAAAGGCCACTTCGCCGACAGGGCCTATGAGGATATGCCGCTACCAATCGCTTGCGGTCAGACCATCAGCCAACCCTCTGTCGTGGGGCTCATGACCCAGGCGCTGGACATCCAGCCCCGTGACAAGGTCTTGGAGATTGGCACGGGTTCCGGTTACCAGGCCGCGATCCTTTGTGAACTGGCGCGCCGGGTTTACACAATTGATCGCCACCGGCGATTGGTGCGCGAAGCGGAAGCGATCTTTGCCCAACTCGATCTGACAAATATCACTGCGCTGACCGGTGACGGCAGTCGCGGGCTGCCGGATCAGGCTCCTTTCGACAAGATTATCGTGACTGCTGCCGCAGAAGATCCGCCAGGGCCCCTATTGGCTCAGCTACGGATCGGCGGTATCATGGTTTTGCCAGTCGGGCAGTCTGACGCGGTACAAAGCCTGATCAAGGTCACGCGTACCGCCGAAGGATACGAATATGACGAACTGCGACCGGTGCGCTTTGTGCCATTGGTCGAAGGGATCGGACAAGATTGATGTGCGACCCCTTGTGACAAGAGATAACGCCAAGGCCTGACAAACAGGCCAGCAAATGAGGATAAGAGCGATGACCAATTTCCGCCCAAAACCCCTTCTGCGCGCCGTTCTGATGGGAACCTGCATTGTCGCCCTGTCAGGCTGTGATCCGGACCTGCGCCGCTTTGGCAAAACCGGCTTTGACACATCGGCAGCCGCGAAAAGCGCAACCGCCCCGCGCCCAGCACCGGATGCGCGAGGTATCATCTCTTACCCGAGCTATCAGGTAGCGGTCGCACGACGCGGCGATACGATTGACACGGTTGCCGCGCGTATCGGCCTGCCAGTGGGCGAACTTGCCAGTTACAATGCTATTCCTTCCGGCACCCTGCTGCGCGACGGAGAGTTGCTCGCACTGCCCCGCCGTGTAGCTGAACCGCCTAACGGACCGATCGCCACCACGGGCGGTGGATTGGACGTGACCACCATTGCAACAAGTGCGATCGACCGTGCCGATGCTGGCACATCCCCAAGCGCCGCACCGATATCCACACCATTGGCAGCAGAGCCGATCCGTCACAGGGTGGTGCGTGGTGAAACTGCCTACTCAATCTCGCGCCTATATAAGGTCGATGTGCGGGCGTTGGCCGACTGGAATGGCCTTGGCAGCGACCTAGGGGTTCGTGAGGGCCAGACGCTCCTCA
>JAOUMG010000526.1 GCA_029881635.1 Paracoccaceae bacterium
TCAGGCGGCGCTTGCCGCGCTGGATAACGGTCGCAGTGCGGGACCGCTGGTTGATGAGCTGTACCGGGCTTGGGCAAAACTCGGTCTGGGACAGATGTCAGAGGCGACCGAGGCCTTTGACGCCGTTAGTGCCAGGGGCGGTCTGAAAGCCTTTGGTCTGTATCACAAGGCGCTCGCCCTTGCGTCTGTCGGCGATTTTGAGGGCGCGGACCGCATATTGTCGGGCGAGGCCGACGGCCCCCTGCGTGCTACTCGGCGCGGAATCATTGCTCATGTGCAGATACTGAGTCAGCTGGAACGCAATGGTGCCGCGATTGAATTGATCGACAAGACCGTGAACCCCGGCGTTGACCCCCTGTTCGCGCAATTGCGAACGGATCTTGTCGACGGCAAGGTTTTGCCTTTCAGCGCTGTCACCAATGCCAAAGATGGAATGGCCGAAGTTTTCTTTACCGTTTCCAGCGCCCTCAGCGGCGAATCTAACGATCTCAACACGCTAGCCTATGCCCGCATGTCCCAATACCTGCGACCTGATCAGGCAGATACCTTACTGCTTTGCGCCGCGATCCTCGAAGCGCAGTCGCAGCACGATCTTGCAGTCCAGTCCTTCGACCAGATTCCGCAGTCAGACCCTGCTTTCGTCAACGCTGAATTGGGCCGGGCCGATACTTTGATCGCTGCGGATCGCTTTGATGACGCAATCGATGTGCTGAAGAAACTGGCAGAGATGGAACCTACGCGTTCCGACGTTTGGACTGCCCTTGGCGATGCATTGCGACGCCAAGAGCGGTATGGCGAGGCAACCGCCGCCTATGATCAGGCGATTGCCAACTTCTCTGACTCTCAAAATGTGCTATGGCCGGTTTACTATACTCGTGGCATCACCAACGAACGGGAAAAGAACTGGCCCGAAGCCGAGGCCGATTTTCGAAAGGCGCTTGAGCTTAGCCCTGACCAGCCACAAGTGCTGAATTACCTCGGCTATTCCTATCTGGAGATGAACATCAATCTGGATGAAGCCCTGTCGATGATTGAACGTGCCGTGGCGGCCCGGCCCGATAGCGGGGCCATCGTCGATAGCCTTGGTTGGGGGCTTTACCGGTTGGGGCGGTACGAAGAAGCTGTCATTCAGATGGAACAGGCAGTTGAACTTTTGCCGATTGATCCAGTCATCAATGATCATTTGGGCGATGTCTATTGGGCAGTCGGTCGCAAACGCGAGGCAGAATTCCAGTGGCGGCGTGCATTGTCGTTTGAACCGGAGACCGAGGAAGAGGCCAACCGCATCCGTCGTAAACTGGAAGTGGGCTTGGATGTCGTGCTGAGCGAGGAAGGGGCAGAGCCCCTGGCACTCACCAAGAATGGCAACTGAGGTTTTTGCGCCTGCAAAGGTAAACCTTGCCTTGCATGTGACCGGCCAGCGGGCAGATGGCTATCATTTGCTGGATAGCCTCGTGGTATTCGCAGATATCGCTGACCGGGTTACAGTTGCTGCATCTGACCGGCTGACATTGGAAATAACCGGGCCCGAAGCCTCAAGCATCGCGGCTGACGATGATAACCTTGTTTTGCAGGCTGCGCGGTTTTTTGACCCGGCTTGCACTGCCAGGATTACCTTGGAAAAAAACCTTCCGGTAGCCTCGGGTATCGGTGGCGGATCGGCGGATGCCGCAGCAACGATCAAGGCGCTGGCGCGCCTGTATGGTGCGCCGCTACCGCAGCCCTACGAAACCGCAAGCCTGGGGGCCGATGTCCCGGCCTGTATGATGGGCAGACCGCTTCGTCTGCAGGGAATCGGGGATGTTCTATCCGAAATCCCTGCCCTGCCCGCCCTGGATATTCTGCTGGTCAATTCGCGTGTCAGTCTGGCTACGCCTCAGGTTTTTGCCGCACTTGCATCGCGTCGCAACTCGCCTCTGGACCGCGATTTACCGCAATGGGACAATCCGCATGATTTCTGTGACTGGTTGGCGGGAACCAGAAATGATCTGCTGGAGCCCGCCATAGAGCTGGACCCGCAAATTGGCATTGCATTGGAACTAATCCGCGAAACCGATTGCCTCTTTGCCGGAATGTCGGGGTCCGGGGGCACCTGTTTCGGGCTCTACCCACCAAACCGAGGGCAGGCAAAGGCGGCGCAAAGCTATGTTCAGGCCAAGCAATCAGGCTGGTGGTGCCAGAGCGGAAAAATCAGCTGACGCGCGCGACCACGTAATCTGCCAGATCTTCCAGCATGTCGCGCAGATCGTGCGCCGGTAGTTCAGCAAGGGCGGCCTTGGCCCTTTCCGACCAGACAATCGCGTCCTGGCGCGTGGCTTCCATAGTGCCATGTGCCGCCATGATCGACAGAGCCTGATCAAGGTCGCCTTCCCGCTGGTCGCCCTTTTCCAGAACCTTTTTCCAGAATGCCAACTCCTCCGGAGAGGCTTTTGCGATTGCCTTGATCACTGGCAGCGTCAACTTACGCTCACGGAAATCATCCCCGGTATTCTTGCCAATTGTCGCGGGGTCGCCACTGTAATCCAACAGGTCATCGACAACCTGAAAAGCGATCCCCAGCGCATCGCCATAAACACGCAGGGCATCAACCTGATTCTCGGGCGCGCCGGCAATCACCCCGCCCACTTCGGTAGCCGCCGAAAAAAGTGCCGCCGTCTTGCCGCGAACGACC
>JAOUMG010000528.1 GCA_029881635.1 Paracoccaceae bacterium
GGTTCCAGCTTTACGGTGAAACTCTGCCAGTTCTCGATCTGGCGCGGGAAAAGTACCAAAGGATCATTTTCAACCGGCGCGGCCTCTGGCGCGGGGAGCGTTGCCCAAGCCAGCGAGACGGCAGTAGTCAAGGCAGCCGCCAGCGCCAGTGCCGGTGCTGCACGAATTGCGAGAATGCGGGTCAGGATAGCGCCAAAACCTTCGAAATCCAGATCGATCGCTTCGGACAAGGTCAGTGGGTTCGGCGCTGTTTTCTGCAGCAGGATCGCCATGCCAAAGAGGATGAGAATGCAGATTAGGAAGATTACCCAGCCCTCAAAGAAATGCAGGAAACCCTCGGCCTGTTCGATTCCATAACGGTCAACCAATACGCCGATGACGCCGATGCGAAAGGAATTCATCAGGATCGTCAGCGGCGCCGCTGCGAGCAACAGCACTGCCTTGTGCCAAATTGGCCCACGATAAAGGATCGCGAAAAGGTATGAAAAGCTGAGGATGGGGAACAGGTATCGCAGGCCGGAACAGGCCTCGGCCACCTGGAGTTTATAAACGCCGAGGTCGATCACGTTCCCTTCAAGAAAAACCGCGACACCGGCGAGGCTGACAAACCAGACCCCGATGGCCGACGAAACCCATTGCAGGAAAATCGTCAGTTTCCAGTAAAGGATCTGCGGCAATGGCAGCATGAAAATCAGATGCAGTACCGGCAGCTGATGGGTTTTGCCCCGGTGCCAGCCAAAGACTGTGATGACGACACCACCAACCCAGATGATAAAGGCATAGGTGACAATGTCGGCAACGCGCATGAGGTTGCCAAGCGTCGCAATAGCCAGCGCTGCGAAGATGATAGCGATACCCGGCCAACGGGTTGTTACATGCGCGTCCGGCAAAGGTCTGCGGCGGAGTTCGCGCAAAAACAGGTAAAGCGAGATCAGGGGGATCAGGGGTCCATGGCTGTATTCAGCCGTGGACCAAGCCTGGGCCAAAGATACGAAACCAATCCAGAATATCGGCAAGGAACCCATAATCAGGACAGTAAAAAGTCCTAACCCGACAGGGCTCATTGTTGGCCACGGCGCCGTTTTGGTTGTTCCCTGGCTAGCGGATTGGGTCATTTTCTCTGGTCTTTGGCACCATGTCACTACAACGCCACCCTATGTGATCTTGTACCGACAAGCGATTGAAATTGACGAGAGCACAGTGGCAGAGCCCGGTTCCGTCCCGTCAGTGTTCAGCCTGTGCCAGAAAATGGTGCTGAACGTCAAAGATCGTATCAGGGACGGAAACTGAACTTACGGTCCAGCGTCAGGAACACGGAGTTTGATGTAGCACTGCCTGCGGCAACCGTAGAATCCTTCGAATACCGGACAGCGACGCCGGTTGTCAGATCCCAGTCACGCGTCAGGTTCCGGGTATAGCTTGCGCGCAGGTTCCGCCGATCGACTGTGGGGGCGGTGCTATTGTCGATATTTTCAGATCTGGCAAGGTTCACTGCAATATTGAATCTCGAAGAACTGTTGATCAGATAGCCATAGTTGACGCCCAAACGGGTATCCAGAACATCCTCGCTCAGGCCATTGGTTGACGCCGATCGGTCGAGCGTGACTGTGATGTCGCTGGACTTCATCTGACGCATGTAGCTGAGCGCGGCAATTGCCTGTGTGTCTGCATTCGGACCTCGAGTAGCGCCAATAGAGGCCGAGAGGTTTCCCGTTTTCAGTTGCAAGTCTCGGCCAAAACGGAAAGTCGTACGGTTGCCATTTTGGTTCAATGTCGAGCTAAGCGATCCGAAAACAGTTCCGTTGCGCAATGTCTGCGTCAACATAACTGAACCTGTGGTGCCGGTGCGCTGGCTTGTTCCGCCCGTGGTGACCGTTTCAACGTCAGTGTAGCCAATCTGCGCGTCAAGAACCAGAACCGGGTTAATATCCTGAACGACGCCGATGGAATAGTCCTGAGTGGTGCGATCCGTCCGAACCGCATCAGTAGCGTCATATTGGATCAGCCCAGCTTTCAGGCGCAGTTGGGTAACGGGCGAAACCTGCATTGTCACCGTGGCGTCTGCCCTGTCGGTGTCTGTATCAAACAGACGCGCGACAGTTGCCGGGGGTAATCCGCCAAGGTTCGAATAAGTCTTGTCATCATGTCGTAGTGCCAGCGTGAAGCCCAAGGGGGCGGTGATTCCGGTCTGATAAACCAGCCCCGCGCTACGATCTGTCAGCGTGCCACCGCCGCCAAGAAGGCTGGTTGTTGGATCGAAAATTTCATCCTGTGCAACAGCGAAAGGATTGAGGAATTCGCGATCCACCCGGCGGTAGCGTCCATCAAGCGTCAGTGAGCTATTGGAACTGGCAGTCGTATATTTGAACCTTACCGTCGGCTCTTCAAACCCTGAGGTGGACCGTCCCGGGAAATCAGCATAGCGCAACACAGTTGAGCCGGAGATGTTCAGGCTCTGGCTGGATGTGGTTTTGTCGATGCTGAAAGTGAACTTGTTGTCAAAAATCTTCGTGGTGCCGGGACTGTTCGGAACCAGTGAAAAGTTGTCATCAAACGTCAGCGATGTGCTGACGTCAAGATCAATTACGTATCCGCCTTGTAGTCCAGCCCCCGCCTGAGGGAGCGCAACAGTTGGCAAGAGAGTTGTAAATGCCGCGATTGCCGCGATC
>JAOUMG010000527.1 GCA_029881635.1 Paracoccaceae bacterium
CCCGACCTCAACCGGGGCGGCCAAGGCATTGGGTGAGGTGCTGCCCGAACTGACCGGCAAGCTTGATGGCACATCAATCCGTGTGCCGACGCCGAATGTCTCGGCCGTGGACCTGACGTTTCAGGCGGCCCGCGATGTTACGGTGGCCGAGGTCAACGAAATCGTCCGTCAGGCGGCCTCCGGCTATATGGGCATGGTCATGTCCTATGATCCGGAACCAAAGGTTTCGATCGACTTCAACCACACGCCCTTTTCAACCATTTTTGCACCAGATCAGACTAAGGTTGTCGGCGGCCGTACCGTTCGGGTGCTGGCCTGGTATGATAATGAATGGGGTTTCTCCTGCCGGATGGCCGACGTGGCCGGCGTGATGGGGCGGCTTCTGCAATAAGGAGCCCTTCGGGCCGATGCGCCCTGCCCCATGACCAATCGTATCGCAATTGCCCTGGTATTGCTGATCGCGCTTTTCTTTGCCGTCGATCATTTCTGGCTGCACCTTGATGCAGCTCTCATTCTTGCCCGCAAAACCCTTGAACTCATCGACTGGGTAGCCTTCTGGCGGTAACGTGACCGACGGGCTGTTGACCTTTGTCGGTTTTTTTGGTGTTAGCGTTAACATTAGATGGTATAAGGCATCGCGAGCAATTGCGAAGGAGAGGTCACATGGCGGTCAGGGTTGCAATCAATGGATTTGGGCGAATCGGGCGCAACGTGCTCCGCGCGCTCATGGAGTCGGGCCGCAAGGATATCGAGGTCGTGGCGATCAACGATCTCGGGCCGGTTGAAACCAATGCCCATCTCTTCCGGTTCGACTCGGTACATGGCCGGTTTGCAGGCGACGTTGTCACCACCGAAACAACCATTGATGTCGGGCGCGGTCCGATTGCCGTGACCGCAATCCGCAATCCGGCAGACCTTCCTTGGGCTGACGTCGATATCGTTCTGGAATGCACCGGCATCTTTACCGACAAGGAAAAAGCCAAGGTACATCTGGAAAACGGCGCAAAACGGGTGCTGGTTTCAGCGCCGTCGAAGGGCGCGGACAAGACCATCGTTTACGGTGTCAATCACGATGCCCTCGGCAAGGACGATCTGATCGTGTCTTGCGCATCATGCACCACCAATTGCCTCGCCCCGGTGGCCAAGGTGCTGAATGACGCCATCGGAATTGCCAAGGGTTTCATGACCACCATCCATTCCTATACCGGCGACCAACCGACGCTGGATACGATGCACCGCGATCTTTATCGCGGCCGGGCTGCAGCGCTGAGCATGATCCCGACCTCGACTGGTGCGGCCAAGGCGGTGGGGCTGGTGCTGCCTGAGCTTAACGGCAGACTTGACGGCGTGGCCATCCGGGTGCCGACACCGAATGTGTCAGCGGTGGATTTCGTGTTTGATGCCGCGCGCGATACCAGCGTTGAGGAGATCAACGCGGCAATACGTACCGCGGCCAAGGGTGCCCTGAAAGGGATTCTGGGCGTGACCGATTTCGCCAACGTTTCCGCCGATTTCAACCATGACCCGCATTCCTCGATCTTTCATATGGATCAGACCAAGGTTCTGGACGGCCGGATGTGCCGGACGCTGAGCTGGTATGACAATGAATGGGGCTTTTCCAATCGCATGATCGATGTCGCCGTGGCAATGGGCCGTCTGATCTGATGCTCCGTTTGGCGCGCTGAGTGCTCTATCGGACCAAGCAGCAATAGAGCCATCCAGTGGCGGCCTGCAGAATGCAAATGAAACCAAAATGTGGGTCAGCCCCGCGCGCGCCCGCGCGTTATTGCCATGCCTGAATAACAGGCCTTGATCAAAGCCCGCTGGCGGAGATAGCGCCTTACCCCTTGGTTCACACGAAATCGTCATTTGGTAGTTTAGAGCCCAAATTTACCGCCACTGCGAGCAGGTCGAAGGCAACCTTTCCGGGCAATGCCTATTGTAAATGCGCGCGGGTGCGTGGCACGGTTATCGGATGACTGACAGAATGGCACGCACAAGGATGCGCTATGATGCGGCGGCGCCTCGATGGGGCGACAAGATGCGTACTCTTGGCTATTACGATGCCTATCTCGGCTTCCTGTCCTCACAGGATATCGGCCCCAATCGCGAGGTGAGCGTTACGGATATCGGCGCCGGTACGGCCGCATTTGCCGAAGCGTGGGTCGCACTCAATGGCGTTCCGAAAAACCTGACACTCATTGAACCAAGCAAGTCGATGCTCGAAATCGGACAGGCAGCATTGAACCGGCGCGGAGTTGATCCAACGATTGTGCAGGCAACGCTCGCCGAGGCTGATGTGGAACCGTCAGACGAAATCCTCGCAGCGCATGTGATTGAGCATTGCCCCGACCCGCTCATCGCGCTCCGGCAGATATATGCGCTGCTCCGCCCTGGCGGTCGGCTCCATCTGGTGGTCTCCAAGCCGCACTGGTGCAACGCAATTATCTGGTTGCAATGGCGCCATCGCACATTTCAGAATGACGAGATCCTGTCTTTATTGAATGAAGCCGGTTTTGAGACGCTGCATGTCTATGTGTTTCCCTCTGGTCCACCCTCGCGGACCAGCAGAGGTATTATTGCCGCCCGAGTGAACTGAGCTTCACTATCGATAACAGCTCTCCAAAATGGACATAGAAACCGAGGTTGAGAACGCCCGATTGTACCCC
>JAOUMG010000529.1 GCA_029881635.1 Paracoccaceae bacterium
AGGCGGCGCCGAACTGAAAGCCGCACAGGACCTGATTGCGGCATCAACGGAAACCGGCAATTTCGACTATATCGGCTTTGTCGAAGGGGGCGATCTGCCATCAGCCCGCGTCGACGTGATCGTTACCGACGGATTTACTGGCAATATCGCACTGAAAACCGGTGAAGGCACCGCCAAGCTGGTCGGTGATTTTCTCAGAGACGCTTTCAACGCGACCTACCTGTCGCGCTTTGCAGCCCTGCTGGCACTTGGATCCTTGCGCCGCTTGAAGGAGCGGATTGATCCGCGTCGCCAGAATGGCGGCGTTTTTCTTGGGTTGAACGGTACAGTCGTCAAATCACATGGTTCGGCGGATGCAACCGGTGTTTCGGCGGCCATTCAGCTGGCTTACGCCTTGGCCCGGTCGGGCTTTCAGGAACGTCTTGCGGCACGGGTTGCTTCGGCTGCTTTGGCGGGGCAGGATGTGCCCGTGAATGGGGCAACAGACGGGAAATCTGAATGACAATCCGTGCTGTGGTACGCGGAGTGGGGCATTACCTGCCCGCGCGCGTGGTTCCCAACTCCGAATTCGAAACCCTGGTTGATACGACCGATGAATGGATCCGGTCCCGGTCAGGAATAGAGCAGCGCCATTTCGCGGCAGATGGCGAAACAACATCAGATTTGGGTGCAAATGCCGCAAAGGCTGCGCTGGCCGACGCGGGGATGGAGGCCAGTGATCTTGACGCGATCGTGCTGGCCACATCGACCGCAGATCTGACATTTCCTTCCGCCGCGACCATGGTTCAGGCCAAAATCGGCATGACCAATGGCTTTGCCTTTGATGTTCAGGCTGTCTGCGCGGGCTTTGTTTTCGCGCTGGCCAATGCCAATGCACTGATTCTGTCTGGTCAGGCAAAGCGTGTCATGGTGATCGGGGCAGAAACATTCAGCCGAATCCTCGATTTCAATGACCGGTCCACTTGTGTGCTTTTTGGCGACGGTGCCGGCGCGCTGATCCTTGAGGCGACAGAAGGCCAAGGCACAAGTGCTGACCAGGGCATTCTGTCCACCGATCTGCACAGCGACGGCAGCTATCGCGATTTGCTGTATGTAGATGGCGGAGTATCGACCACCGGGACTTCCGGGCACCTGCGGATGCAGGGAAATCAGGTCTTTCGCCATGCCGTCGAAAAGCTGGCCGAAACTGCGCATACCGCACTGGACAAGGCCGGTCTCGGGCCGGGTGATGTCGATTGGATCGTGCCGCACCAAGCCAATATTCGTATCATTGAAGGCACCGCCAAACGGATGCAGGTGCCGATGGAGCGGGTGGTTGTAACCGTCCAGGACCATGGCAACACCTCGGCCGCGTCGATTCCCCTCGCGCTGTCGGTCGGAAAGGCCCGCGGACAGATCAAAACCGGCGATCTTTTGGTTACCGAAGCGATCGGCGGCGGATTAAGCTGGGGATCGGTCGTTCTAAGGTGGTAAAAATCCGCTTGAATGCCCTCACCCAAGCCATTGATATTGACTCGTAAAATCAAACGGCCCATCTTCGTCCAAACAATCAGGGGGACGAGATGAGCGATAAGACATTAACGCGCATGGATCTGAGCGAAGCTGTGTTTCGCGAAGTCGGGCTTTCACGGAACGAATCCGCGCAATTGGTCGAAAGCGTTTTGCAGCACATGTCCGATGCTCTTGCCGCTGGCGACTCTGTCAAAATCTCTTCTTTTGGCACATTTTCCGTGCGCAACAAGGCGGCCCGCGTCGGCCGCAACCCCAAGACCGGTGACGAGGTACCCATCCACCCCAGAAAAGTGCTGACGTTTCGCCCATCGCATTTGATGAAGGATCGCGTCGCTTCCGGGAACAAGGCCTGAGGCCGCCTGTCATGGAGAAATCGGCTGAAGCCTTCAGGACGATCAGCGAGGTCTCCGATCTGCTTAATACGCCAGCCCATGTGCTGCGTTTCTGGGAAAGCAGATTTTCCCAGATCAAACCCGTAAAACGTGCTGGGGGGCGGCGGTATTACCGGCCTGCGGATCTGGCGCTTCTGGGTGGCGTGAAAAAGCTGCTGCACGAAGAAGGATTAACCATTCGCGGCGTGCAGAAAATCCTTAAAGAACAGGGGATCAAGCATGTTTCCGGCATGTCGCCCGATTTCCTGGCGTCCGCAGATACTTCTGCGGACGGAGCCGCAACCGTTGCTGCTTCAAAGGCCAAACCTGCCCCAGCGCAGAAAGAAACACCCAGCCCTTCGGGCGGCGTGGATATTACTGCTGTAAGTCAGGCCATGCAGCGGCCCGATACCTCGCCCGGTGCAGATCGCCGCGCGGCTATGGGTCAGGCTGAAAAGGCTTCCGAAGCCCCCATGCATGTCGATGCCCCAACGCTCGATCCCCAGCATCGCGACAATATCCATGCCATCGATGACGGTTTGGAAAGTGGCGGTGCGAAACAGGCAACCAGCCCAGCAACAGCGGAAGAGGTTTCAGAGTCTCCCCCTGCCGCCGCAATGCTGCGCGCCATGGATACGGTTCGCGCACGCGACAAAAAACCAGAACTGACATCTGTCTATCTGCGGCTGGTCGATCTTAAGGAACGTCTGGCACGCAGCGGCACATCATCGCGCGGTTAGAACTTTCGCAATGCACTTCCCCCCCCTTGCCGCGGGCA
>JAOUMG010000530.1 GCA_029881635.1 Paracoccaceae bacterium
TAGCTTGCCGGTTGGCCATTTTCTGACAAAGGCGGGGCCGATACTGGCCGCCGACGATACTGTGCGCGTCTATCTGACGGGTAAGGGTGGCCATGCGGCTTATCCAGATAGCTGTATCGACCCGATTCCAGCAGCCGTCGGCATGATCTCGGCGATACAGACCATCGCCAGTCGAACGGTCGATCCGCTCTCTGAAATTGTGGTGTCGATCACGGAAATCCATGCCGGGACAGCATCGAATGTCATACCGGAAAAATGCTGGTTTGGCGGGACGATCCGGAGCTTCAGCCCCGAGGTCAGGCTAAAGGCCGAAAAGCGGCTGGAAGAGATCATTCAAGGCCATTCGCTTGCCTATGGTGTAACATCGCACATTGAGTTTGAGCGCGGTTATCCCGCGACGATCAACAGTGTGAATGAAACGGCATTCGCCGCCGATATCGCGCGCGAGATTTCAGGCGATGCTGCGGTGAACGAAAATGGCGGCCGGGAAATGGGCGTCGAGGATTTTTCCTACATGCTTGAGAAGTGCCCTGGATCTTATCTTTTTTTGGGGCAGGGGGAGGGGCCGGATGTGCATCATCCGGGCTATGATTTTAATGATGAAATTGCCCCGATCGGCGCCTCTTTCTTTGCGCGGCTTGTTGAAAGAGCGCAGCCTCTGCGCTGACTTAATCGCCTGGCAGGGATGGCAATCCGGATGGCCATCGCTAAGTTGTTTGAATTCCGAATTTTACTGGTGCGAATATGTCTGACTCCACTATGAACAGCCCGCCGCCTGATCAGGCCCATGAAATGGACCGTGCCCATTCTTTGCATCCATGGACCAATTTCGGGCCATTTGAGGATAAGGGCGCGCTGGTCATCACGCGTGGCGAAGGCTGCTGGCTTTGGGATGCATCAGGCCAGAAATATTTTGATGCGGTTGGCGGCCTTTGGTGCACAAACATCGGTCTGGGTCGAAAAGAGATGGCGACAGCGATCGCCGATCAGGTGGAGAAGCTGGCATTTTCCAACAGTTTTGTGGATATGACCAACGATCCATCGGCCCGGCTGGCTGCCAAACTTGCATCCCTTGCCCCCGGCGATCTGAACCGGGTGCATTTCACAACAGGCGGATCAACGGCGGTCGATACAGCGTATCGCATGGTGCAGTTTTACCAAAGCTGTATGGGACGCCCCCATAAGAACCACATCATTGCCCGCAACTACAGCTATCACGGGTCAACCTACGCCACCCAATCCATTGGCAAACGCCCTGGCGACCGCGTACCCGAATTCAGATATATTTCGGAAGGTATCCACCATGTCTCGGTGCCCAATCCATACCGCGCGCCCGATGGCATGGATGAGGCAGCCTTCTGCGACCATCTGATCGCAGAATTTGAGGCAAAAGTGGCCGAGGTTGGCCCGGGCAGAGTGGGCGGTTTTTTCGCGGAACCGATTCAGGCATCTGGGGGGGTGATTGTACCGCCTGAGGGATATCTGAAGCGGATCGCGGAAATCTGCCGCAAGCACGATATCCTGTTCGTGGCCGATGAAGTGGTCACAGCCTTTGGGCGTATCGGGCATTGGTTTGCCAGTCTGGATGAATTCGGGGTCCAGCCCGATATCATCTGCACCGCCAAAGGGTTGTCGTCTGGCTATATCCCGATCGGGGCGGTGATCTTTTCAGATCGCATCTGGCAGGCAATGGCGGCGGATGGTGGCCGTTGGTTTACCAGCGGATTTACCTATTCGGGCCATCCGGTTGCCTGTGCGGCCGCCTTGAAAAACATTGAGATCATGGAGCGCGAAGACCTTTTGGGTAACGCCATGCGGGTTGGCGGAGTGTTTGAAAGTGCCATGAAAGAGCTTGAAAGCCTGCCAATTGTTGGTCAGGTCCGCGGGCGGAAGATGATGATATGCGTAGAGAACGTGGCCGACAAAGCCACCAAACGCCTGCTGCCCGAAGAGCTTGATGTCGGAAAGCGAATATCCGATGAATGCGAGGAAATGGGTTTGATGGTGCGCCCCATCGGGCATCTGAACGTCATGTCACCGCCGCTTGTCATGACCGAGGGTGATGTAGACATGGTTGCCACGACCCTTGGGCGGGCAATTCGACGGGTTGCAGACGGGTTGGTAAAACAGAAGGTGAGGTTGGGCTGATGGGTCTGGAAGATGCCAAAAAACAAGTGGACCGCGCGTTCGCATCGCAAGAACGCAAAGGTCTGGCCTTTGAAAACGCATTTGGTGGCGCCACAAGCTTTCTGAGGCGGCGCTATACCAAAGACCTTGCCGGTGTCGACCTGGCAGTTACGGGCGTTCCCTTTGATCAGGCGGTAACACACCGCCCCGGAACCCGTTTCGGCCCGCGGGCGGTTCGGGAAGCAAGTGCGCTGCAACCATTCGATCCACCCTATGGCTGGCCATTCAGCCCGTTGGAAGAATTCGACATCATCGATTTTGGTGATCTGGCATTTGACTACGCCAAGACTTCGGATTTTCCCGATGCCTTGACGGCCCATATTGCCCATATTCTGAATTCTGACGTCGGCACTGTAACGCTTGGTGGCGATCATTATATTTCTTTCCCGATTTTAAAGGCTTATGCGGCGAAGTTCGGGCCGATATCACTTTTGCACTTCGATGCGCATTCTGACACATGGGTCGATGATGAC
>JAOUMG010000531.1 GCA_029881635.1 Paracoccaceae bacterium
GTCGAGTTCATAGTCGACGCAAAGAAAAACTTTTATTTCCTTGAAATGAATACACGTTTGCAGGTTGAGCATCCGGTTACCGAACTGATCACCGGCGTCGATCTGGTGGAACAGATGATCCGTGTCGCAGATGGTGAAAAGCTGCCATTCAAACAGTCGGATCTGAAAATCAACGGCTGGGCGATGGAAAGCCGCCTTTATGCCGAGGACCCTTATCGCGGCTTTTTGCCCTCGATCGGCCGTTTGACCCGCTACCGCCCGCCTCAGGAGGCGATCACACCAAACGCCATCGTGCGCAATGATACCGGTGTCTACGAGGGTGGCGAGATTTCGATGTATTATGACCCGATGATCGCCAAGCTCTGCACATGGGCGCCGTCACGGGCTGAGGCCATTGAAGCAATGCGGGTGGCGCTGGATGCCTTTGAGGTCGAAGGGATCGGTCACAACCTGCCATTCTGCTCGGCGGTGATGGATCATCCGCGCTTTGTATCCGGGAACATCACCACCGCATTCATCGAAGAAGAATATCCCGACGGTTTCAAGGGCGCCGTTCTACCGGATTCACTTCTGCGCAAGATTGCCGCGTCCTGTGCGGCAATGAACCGGGTGGCGGAAATCCGGCGGACCCGCATTACAGGCCGGATGGACAACCATGAACGCCATGTTGGCGAAGATTGGGTGGTGACACTGCAGGCAACCGAATTTCCCTTGTCCATTGCCGCAGACCGCGATGGCGCAACCGTCACATTTGCCGATGGCAAGGTGCACCGCGTAACCTCTGCCTGGGAACCGGGGCAGCCCTTGGCGCGTCTGGATGTCGATGGCACGGCTGTGGTGCTGAAAGTGGCCAAGATCCCCTCGGGCTTTGGTATTCGCACACGTGGCGCGGATCTCAAGGTGCATGTGCGCACCCCGCGTCAGGCAGAGTTGGCCAAACTGATGCCCGAAAAGCTGGCCCCTGACACATCGAAATTCCTGCTGTGTCCGATGCCCGGCCTGATCGTGAAGATCAGCGTGGAAGTGGGGCAGGAGGTGCAGGAGGGACAGGCGCTGGCCACGGTCGAGGCAATGAAGATGGAAAACATCCTGCGGGCCGAGAAAAAGGGCGTGGTCAAATCCATCAAGGCCGAGGCAGGGGCGAGCCTGCGTGTCGACGAAGTGATCATGGAATTCGAATAGGATGGTCGAGTCGCCTTACAAGCTGTCATGGATTGCAGTGTTATCCGCCTGCATCAGCTTTGTGGGGTTGCAGGCGCTTGCTTTCGCCTATGCCGGTGTATTCGAATACCCGCTGGATGACGTCTATATCCACCTGGCAATGGCCGAGGGCATCAGTCAGGGGACCTATGGGGTAAATCCCGGGGTTGCGGCCTCTGCTGCGTCATCGATCCTCTGGCCGTTGCTGGTTTTGCCGTTTCCGGGGACCGAGTTTCAGCGGATGTTGCCCTTGGTCTGGAATGTCGTGGCGCTTTTGGGCTGTGCATGGCTATGGGGCCGGGCCGTTGCCTTGGGAGGGTATCCGAAGCTCTGGGCGCTGGCGCTGGCAGTGTTGGGCCCCGTCGCGCTGAATATGCCCGGCGTTGCCTTTGTCGGCATGGAGAATGCGTTTCATGCCTTTGTCAGCATGGCTGTCTTGTTCGGGCTTTGGCAGTTTACGGCCAGCGGGCGCATTTCGGTCTGGTTCGCTCTGGCCCTTATTCTGTCGCCATTGATCCGGCTTGAAGGGTTGGCGCTGTCGCTGGCTGCAATCGGTATCATCGCCCTGCGCGGGCAGTTAACGGCAGCACTGCTGTTGGCGGCTGGCATCGTCCTGCCGGTCGTGGCATTTGCCGGCTTTCTGACGTCACTGGGGCTTGATCCCTTGCCGGGATCGGTTCTGGCCAAAATGCAGCTTGTGGGCCGCGATCTGGGACTGGTTGAGCGGATCTTTGAAACGCTCTTGCGCAATCTTGTAACTTTGCCGGGCCAGTTGCTTGGCGTTCTGACCGTGGTCGCAGCGGTCTTGCCGCTGATCTCTCCGGTTCTGAGAAAGGCACCTGCTGGCCCCGTTTTGTTGGCACTGACTGCGGCCGGGGCCGCGCATATGCTGTTTGCCCAGATCGGCTGGATGCACCGGTATGAACATTACATGGTTCTGACGCTGGTAACCGGCCTTGTCCTTGTCGGGGGTGAGCTTGTCCGGTCGGGTGCTGGTCGCGGCACATTGGTGCATGTGCTGGTCAGTGTGGCAATCGCAGTGGCGGCTCTGGGATATTGGCCCAAGCTATTGGGCGACTATGCCTGGAACCCGCGCGCAATCCATCTGCAACAGGCACAAACGGCACGCTTTGCCAAAGAGTTTCTGCAAGCACCGGTTGCGGTCAACGATCTTGGCTGGGCGGCATGGAACAACGAAAATTTCGTTCTGGATCTTTGGGGGCTCGGGTCCGAGGAAGTGCGTCATATTCTTTTCGCACCCGTCCCGCCTGCAAATGGCTGGGCCGACCCATTGGTCAAGGCCCACAATGTGCGCGCGGCGATGATCTACGATAGCTGGTTCGCACCGGCGGTCGGACCGGATTGGGTGCGCATGGGTGAAATGACCATGGACGGCCATTTCGGAAAGATAGGGGACTGGACCGTCAGTTTCTACGCGACCGACCCTGCGTCGGTTGAT
>JAOUMG010000532.1 GCA_029881635.1 Paracoccaceae bacterium
AATGTCGGCCACTGCATTGGCGCGGCGCTGCGACAGATCCTGATTATAACCGGCAGGGCCGGTGTTATCCGTGTGCCCGATCACCTGCACCACAGAATTCGGATAGCGGTTGAGGTTGTCGGCGACAGTAAACAGATCGCCGCGGATACTGCTGTTCACAGACGCGCTGTCGGTGGCAAAAAGAATACCCTCGGGCATGGTCACGACCAGCCTGTCACCTTCGTTGACAATGCGGACGCGTCCATCATTGATCTCGGCCTGAAGTTCGGCTGCCTGCCTGTCGAGGTTGTTGCCGATGACACCCCCTGCGAGACCACCCACCGCAGCACCGACCAATGCGCGGTTGCGGCGTTCCTTGGCCGTGTCGCCGGTCAAGAGCCCGGCCAGTGCACCAATGCCTGCACCGGTCAGCGCCCCTTCGCGGGTGCGTTGGTTCGGATCGGGCGAATAGGTCTCGACCGGCGTACAGGCCGCCAGCACAAGGGCCATGGCGGTCGCGCCAAGAAAGAATTTTGTCATGCGCATGAAAGCTGCTCCGTTTGGTTATGCTGCCGCGATAGGTGGGGGAATAGCACCTGTTAGGCAATAACACCCGAGACTGCTTTTCGGTTCCAGCGGCTTTTCGCCGATCGGGGTGGTCAGGTGCCAGCGTCAGCGCGGGCAGCTTCCCACGCGAGCATGGCGCGTTTGACCGGCAGACCCCAGTGATAACCGCCCAAGCCACCCGATTTGCGCAAGGCTCGGTGGCAAGGGATAAGCCAGCTGACCGGGTTGCGCCCGACAGCGGTACCCACAGCGCGCACGGCGCGGGGGTTACCCACGGATTGGGCAATTTCCGAATAGGTCGTCACATGGCCGGAGGGTACCCGCAGCAATGCCTCCCACACCTTGATCTGAAAGGGGGCACCGATCATGTGGAGTTTTGTTTCGCCTGACTGGCCGAGTGCCGGTTCGGCCCAATGGGCGATGCCTGCCGCATCCTCAACCAATTCAGCCCGGGGCCAGCGGCCGGCAAGATCTGCAAAGGCTGTATCGCGACCGCATTCATCGGCAAAGGCCAGCCCGCAAAGGCCGCGATCTGTGGCCATCACCAGCGCCTCGCCAAAGGCCGACGGGAACCAGCCGTAGCGGATGGTCAGGCCTGCGCCGGCACGGGCGAATTCTCCGGGGCTCATCGCTTCCCAGCGCAGGAAAAGGTCATGCAGACGGCCTGATCCGGAAAGGCCGGTTTCGACCGCAGTGTCGAGAACGGTGAAGCGTTCGGACAGAAGGCGCCGGGCATGATCTATTGTCAGATATTGCTGATAACGTTTGGGCGACACGCCCACCCAGCGCGAAAAGACCCGCTGAAAATGCGCAGGGCTCATCTGCAACTGCCCTGCAAGGTCTTCAAGTGGCAGGGTTGCCCCGCCTTCCGCATCAATCAGTGTCAATGCGCGGGCGATGACGCCGTAATGATATCCGTCCTTCATGGTGTCGATCTGCATTGTTCCATCTCCATGCCCGAAAGATAGGCCATGGCATGGGATCATGCGACCCGAAAGCTGCGCTAAAGCGCCTTCATGCGGCTGCGCTACGGCGGTTGGGCCGGTTCTGGCAGGCGAATGTAAACCGCCGACGGTTCAGCATCGGAACTTCGAAAGATCTGAGACAGGCGCGCGCGGTTTGCCGATGGCGCCCCATGGTCTTTTCGGTGATCATGGAGCGGATCCGGCCAGGCTGGCCCGCCAAGACCTGATCACCGGCAAACAGGCTTTCCACCCACACACCCTGGGCCAGGATCACCTCATGATCGGGCAGCAGGACATGATAAAAAATCCGGTTAGCGCAAGATTCCTCTAGGGTAACTGCATCGCCCGTAACGATGAATTTGGCGGCTGCCAGCATCTCGGGCTCGCCAAAGAGCAATTCAAGCGACGGATCCTGCAGCAGGATCTGGTGGTTGGCTGTGACACATAGCGGATAGTCCGGACTGCCGGGTCCAAAGGCATCCGGCGCAATGTTAACGATCTGAACCGGGTTGGCGGCTGTTGCAGTAAACCGTCCGATCCAGGCCACGGGCTGATAGCCGCTGTCGCGCGTCAATATGCGGTCACCGGGGCGAAGCCAGTCCACCGGCATTTCGCCATCCTCTGAACTGATCATGGTGCCCGAGGCAAAACACGCGATAGATTCGAGGTTGCTATAGAGCTGTCGTGTATCCCCGTAA
Organism: Paracoccaceae bacterium; assembly: GCA_029881635.1. Classification (GTDB taxonomy): domain Bacteria; phylum Pseudomonadota; class Alphaproteobacteria; order Rhodobacterales; family Rhodobacteraceae; genus Albidovulum. Next base: position 2,210 of record JAOUMG010000532.1, read on the forward strand.
CCAGTGTTTGAGGCTGTTCCGACATTGCCGGAAACAGTTTGCGTATAGCTGACACCCGGCAACAGGGGTTCTTCGGCGACATAGCCAATAGGAACACCACCAATTTCAAGTACATCGAATTCACTGGTATGCCTGTCGGGATGCTGGACCCCAATATAGGATTCTGCATAAACGCGGCCAGACGCTATCAGATTGCCGCTGAGGTCAAAGACCTGTGCTGTCTGGTTGGTGTCATCGCCAATTTCGCCGTTGACCCAGTCGCCATCGATATAGGCGTCGTCGTCGGTGATGCGAATTTCAACCCGGTGTTGGTAAGGGTCATAATCGGGACGCAGCGACCAGCTGTTGCTGCCTGAATTATAGACAATCGCGCCCGGCGCATAAGCGTAATACGTATAGGTCGGCATGGGAACTCCGCGGCTTTCCTGCAAGGTTGCCC
>JAOUMG010000533.1 GCA_029881635.1 Paracoccaceae bacterium
TGCGCCGGGTACGGGCGTCGCCGATGACAAGGCTGTCTATAGCTACATTCCCGAAATAATTGAGTTCTATACGGGCGAACGGGCCATTCTAAAGAATGTCGAAACTCATCGCTGCTCAGAACCTGACGCGCTCAAATACGTTCTCGACAACCTCGCCGACCTGGTCGTGAAAGAGGTGCACGGCTCCGGCGGCTACGGGATGTTGGTAGGCCCTGCGGCAAGCAAGCGTGAGCTTGCCGAATTTGCCGCCAAGCTGCGCGCGCGGCCAGACAACTATATCGCCCAGCCGACATTGTCCCTATCGACCGTGCCCATCTTTACCAAAAAGGGGCTGGCACCGCGCCATGTCGATCTGCGCCCCTTTGCGCTCGTGTCACCTGCTGGCGTCAACATCACGCCGGGTGGGCTTACCCGCGTCGCGCTGAAATCGGGGAGTCTGGTGGTGAACTCAAGCCAGGGCGGCGGCACCAAAGACACCTGGGTATTGGAAGACTGAAATGTTAGGGAAAACCGCAGGCGGTCTTTATTGGATGTTTCGGTTCCTTGAACGCGCCGAAAACACTGCGCGGCTGATCGAGGCAGGCTTTCGCATCGCGTTGACCCGGTCAACAGATGCGGAAGCTGAGTGGAAGTCAGTCATCATAACTCTGGCCGCACAAAATGGCTTTGAGGCCAAATATGACAGCTATGACGGCGCACATGTCATCAACTATCTGCTCCGGGATGTTGGGAATCCAAGCTCGGTCCTTTCGGTGGTCAAAGCGGCCCGCGACAACGCGCGTCTTGTCCGCACTGCGCTGACGACCGAAGTCTGGGCCGCCGTTAACGAAACCTGGATGCTTTTCACCGAATTGTTGAAAAAGCCGATCCGTGAGGTTGATTTGCCGATGGTACTGGCGACGATCCGCCAGCAATCCGCATTGGTGCGCGGCTCCCTTAACGGTACTATGCTGCGCAAGGATACCTATCACTTCTGCCAGATCGGCACCCATATTGAACGCAATGACAACACTGCAAGGATCATTGACGTCAAATATTTCGCGCTTCTGCCAGCCTTATCCAGTGTGGGCGGCAGGCTAGACAATGTGCAGTGGGAAACCTTGCTCCGGTCGGTGTCTGCACACCGTGCGTTTCGCTGGGCCGTGGACGAGGACTTTACCGGTCCTGCCATCGCAAATTTCCTGATACTGGACCGCCGATTGCCACGATCAACGGCATTCTGTGTCGCCGAGATCGTTGCCAGCCTAGGCTATCTGGCCGAAGATTATGGTGAAAGAGCAGCATGTCACGATCTTGCGGATGCGCTAAGGGCGCGTGTTCACAATCGTAACATTTCATCGATCCTTGACGAAGGCCTGCATGAGTTCATCGGTTCGGTCATTAACGACACGGCAGTTCTTGGCCAGCAAATCGAACAGGATTACAGGTTCAGAATCTAGATGCAGCTTCAGATCACTCATACCACGCACTATCGCTATGACCGGCCGGTCGATTACGCGCTGCAAAGGGTACACCTGCGACCGCTGAGTTCTGTGTTGCAGGATGTCACGTCGTGGGATGTTGCTGTTGGCGGCGGCAAAATCGAAGCCAGTTATCTTGACCACTATGGCAACCACACTGATCTGATCAGCATAACACCAGGTACCGAAAGTCTGTCGCTGACGGCGTCTGGAACGGTAAACAGCCTGAATTCAAGTGGTGTTCTTGGCAAGGTCTATGGGCGGCTCCCGCTGTGGCATTATCTGCAGGAAACAGCGCTGACCATACCTGGCCCGAGAGTTAAGGATTTGGCCAAGCTGGTCAGCAAAACCGGCGACACTTTATCAAGCCTACACACTTTATCCGCTGCCTTGCTGAAGGTTGCGCCCTATAAAACCGGCAAGACCGATGGGGATACGACCGCGGAGGATGCCCTTGGCATCGGATGCGGTGTGTGTCAGGACCATGCCCATATTTTTGCCGCAGCGGTGCGACAGGCCGGGTTTCCGGCCAGATATGTCAGCGGCTACCTGATGATCAATGATCAGGTTGATCAGGACGCCAGCCATGCATGGGCAGAGGTTCATGTCGATGATTTGGGATGGGTCGGGTTCGATGTCTCAAATGGCGTGGCACCCGACGAAAAATACGTCCGCATCGCAATTGGGCGCGATGCACGTGATGCGGCCCCGATCACCGGGTTGCGGCTGGGCGCGTCGGATGAGTCTATGGTTGTGTCTTTGCAGGTGCAGCAGTAATCTGTGCTGCAGCACTTCCATCAGGACAAAACAAAATGACATATTGCGTCGCCATGCGGCTGGACCGGGGTCTCGTCTTCATGGCTGATACCCGTACCAGCGCCGGGGTCGATAACTTCTCAGTCAGCCGAAAACTGTTCAGTTGGGAGGTTCCGGGCGAACGCGCGATCACGATCATGACCGCTGGAAACCTCGCGACGACGCAATCGATGATCAGCCTGCTGGAGGAAAGATCGAAAACCGCAGACGAACGCGACCCGAGCATACTTCGCCTGCCAACGATGTTTCAGATTGCCCGTCTTGTCGGTGCGACGCTGAAGGAAGTGATCGCAAGCAGCAGCCCCAACGGCCAGACCTCTGCTGATCAGTTTCGTGCGTCGGTCATACTTGGCGGCCAGATTGCCGGCG
>JAOUMG010000534.1 GCA_029881635.1 Paracoccaceae bacterium
AAGGGGCTCGGGTCCGCGACACCAGTTGTCCGCGCAATGCCGAACACGCCGGCAGCCATTGGCAAGGGGATCACGGCGATAATTGGCAATACCCGCGCAACGGCAGCGCATCTGGATCTGGCCGAGGCGCTGCTCTCGGCGGTCGGGCAGGTAGTCCGGCTCACGGGGGAGCACCAGATGGATGCCGTTACGGCGGTGTCCGGCTCCGGTCCGGCTTATGTATTTCATCTGGTCGAAGCACTGGCAGCTGCTGGGACGGCAGAAGGGCTGCCGGTTGATCTGGCGATGCAGTTGGCCAAAGCCACGGTGGCAGGCGCTGGTGCATTGGTCGAAACATCCGCCGAAACCCCGGATCAATTGCGTATTAATGTCACTTCGCCAGGGGGGACGACTGCGGCGGCATTGGCGGTTCTGATGGATGAAACGCAGGGGTTTCCCGCGCTATTGCGCAAAGCGGTACATGCGGCAACCATTCGGGGACGTGAGCTGGGCAAATGACAATAACCTTTGATGAGTTTCTGAATGTGGACATTCGCGTGGGCTGCATTACCCGCGCCGAGCCATTCCCTGAAGCACGTAAACCGGCATTGAAACTCTGGGTCGATTTCGGCGGTGAGATCGGTGAAAAAAGATCATCAGCGCAGATCACCAAACATTATGTCCCTGATGAACTGGTAGGCCGACAGGTTCTGGCCGTTGTCAATTTTCCAGCCCGGCAGATAGGGCCGGTGAGGTCCGAAGTTCTGGTGCTTGGCGTGCCGGATGAAAACGGTCAGGTGGTGTTGATCGGACCCGATCAGAACGTACCGTTAGGGGGCAGGCTTTTCTGACCTCGACTCGCCGCTGGCGAGCCGACCCGCTGGGGGAATTCGCGTCCGCCACTTTTTAGAAAGTTATTGATTACATACAGATACTTACGGTTATTTAGTAGAAACTCATCCCCCATCAAGTCCCCCACTTCACATTGGATGCCCTCGGAATTTGTCGGAACACGAAACCGAAATTCGTTACGGTTTATGGTGCCTGGGCTATAGCGCCGGTCCTTCATTTCGAGCGGATAGAGATTTGACCTACCCCTCCACGTTGTTGGACGGCGCTCTCAGGGAGAAACTGTCAGCATTCCATGCCACTAGATGGCGTTAAATTGAAGTTTCTTCTCGCTAGGTTGCTGAACCCGGAGAGGCCGCCCATAATTTTAACACAATCCTAAGGTGAATATTTGGTTTCATAATCGCCCGCATTCGAGGTATCGCGGGTGCCTGTCTGCGAGGATCAAAATTTTGTACTATGATAAAGGCTACACTCGGAAAACTGCAGATGCGGTTGATCTGGCACAGGATCCGGTCCAGGTCCAAGGTCGGGTAAAATGGTTTGATCAGGCAAAAGGCTTTGGTTTCATCTTTGCCGAACAGATTGATGGCGACATTCTTTTACATGCTAGCGTCTTGCGCAACTTTGGCCACAGCTCGGTTGCGGAAGATGCACTTATCTGTGTAACGGTGCAATTGACCGCACGCGGGGCGCAAGCCACAGAAGTTTTCGCTATTCGTGCGCCCGAGGGCAAGGCACACCCGATTTCAGAAGAACTGCGCGAATTGGACCCAGCCACAATTGCATCCCTTCCATTGGAGCCTGCACGGGTCAAATGGTTCGATAAAAAGAAGGGCTTCGGCTTCGCTAACGTCTTCGACCGCGCTGAGGATGTGTATGTGCATGTAGAAGTCCTTCGGCGAGCTGGCTTTGCAGAAATGCAGCCAGGCGAAGCGATTTGTCTGCGGGTTTTTGACGGCATTCGTGGCCACATGGCGGCCCAAGTATTATCTTGGGAATGTCGAACCAGTCTATAGTTTGACGGGGGCTTGATGCCTATCTAGCAAAAATCGCTGCAACGACAATTACGGTCGTAACGCTGCCAGTATGAGCAATCCCAACAATCGGAACTCCTCCGCGTTAGATGGGTAATTGGGCCTGCCCACTTAAGTTTTCCCGTTCAGAAAGTGCCCATCCAATAACATTGGCAACCTTGCCAGCTGGGCCGTATACTAAGTGGCACATTCTCCCGTTAAAACTCCCTCTGAGCGCGACTCACCAATATCAGTTTGCAGCCATGTGTCTTTCCGCTGTCTCAATGGTGGCGCGTTCTTGACGGCAATCTGTTCCACTGAACGCGTGGCGTAATAAATACGGGCTGTTTCAGACGATTGGATCGCTTTCTGCTGGAGGGCATGTCTAAAAAGACTAGTACGCGGAAACAACCAGAAGGGATATATACGGACTTGTAGAGAGTGCTTCGAGTTGTGGTTGTATTTAAGGCGTAACGAGTTAAGATCTGCATTATTTCCAGACATCGCGCCTGCTGTTTCTTCGACCAAGAAGGGACTGCGGGCGCGCATTCGCTGCAGAACCTCGGTCATTTCCCATGACCGCCCCCCGTGCTGCCACATGCCATGCGCTTTACCACGTGGCGATCCACCACCAGCGCCGTGAACGCGACACATGGTCCAGTCATTGACCGCCGGGGCTTTGCAGGGCTGGCCGGTGGATTTGGCTGTGGCATGGCACCTGGGTGCGCCTCTGAGGCGTTGGGCAGGGTCAATAAACCACCTCGGTTTTGCACGCGTGAAAAAATTGCTACCCGCGCC
>JAOUMG010000031.1 GCA_029881635.1 Paracoccaceae bacterium
AGAAAGCGGGTCAGAAAATCGTGGTTTGGGCGCGGGACAGACGGGACCGCGTTGGTCGCATTTCCGATTTTCCTATGTAAACGGAAAGGCTGTTGAATTGAGATGCGACTGAACATGGAAGCAACGTGTCTTGCAATTGACCGGCCTCGATACCCGCAATTGGCGCAAAGGCAAACCAGCGCGAAGCCGTGAATTTCCGCCCGACTGGCATGCTATAGACAATCTCGTTTGCCGAATGATAATTTTCTGGAATGCGGGTTTTCTTGTTATCTTTGGCGCTTTTCTCGGTCAGCAGTACTTGGGCAGGTTCGACTGAGGTTTGCGCTGATATACCTCATACGGACGATTCGACCGAGGAACAAAGCCACTTGGTGGATTTGTACCGTAAAGTCTCACCCTTTCTTGGCGTTTACCCTTCCTTTGCCGAGGTGCTGGAATTCCAATCGCCGCAACTGTGTACCTCAACTCAAATGGACAACGCTCTCGCCTATTTCGATGCCGACAAAAACCGGATCGTCATTGACGAATCTCTTTCCCCGGCCATGCAAGTGGGCGTTTTATTGCATGAACTCCGTCATTTCTGGCAGTACACGCGGGCGTCATGCCCATCTGATACATTGGCAATGAAGGAATTTGCGCGTACCACATTTGCGCTCGAAGCAGATGCCAGCGCTATCAGTCTGCTGTTTGCTTGGGACATGAAAGAAGCAGGTGACGACTCGGTTTGGAACGCCCTGTCTTCTTGGTCGTCCCAAATGGACATTGCTGCAAGTTTTGCGAAAACCATGCATACGACCGGTGATGCAGGTTTGGCGGCTACGTCAGCGTTTTACCAATGGTATGATTCTCCGGAACGCGTGGAGCGTTATTATTTGTCAGCGTGCAGTGATTACCTCGACAGGCAGGACGCGGGTAAACTTATTCCTCGATATCAAATGATCGATGATGGTTTCTTTGTGAATCTATGCAAGCTTCCTGACGGGGGCACATATGCATGCTCCGACCCCAGAGGTGCAAAGTAATCTACAGATGCGGTTTGGTCGTGACACAATTCCCAAGATCGTCGAATTTGGGCTGAGGCGCGACCTTCACAATGCTTGCCCTGAGAGAGATCGGCTGTGCTGGACCCGTTTTTTGGCACTGACTCAACTTTGCTGTCGGCAGAGCGCGCCAGAACCTGTGAAATAGGTCGCCGTCTAATCAGGGTATTTACGGATTTCGCAATTGGCCATTGAAAACCCGGCCAATTCCTTGAAGGCGTCCCCGTGGCCGACTACTGCCAAACGCATTTCTGACAACCGGCCAAGCTCCAGGGCGAACTTTCTGATGCGATGTTGGAATACATCCCTTGGCTCGACCGGCACGCCATTTTCGTTCGCCGGACCCTGATGCCACCATATTTCATCCAGATGGCCGAATGACAGGTCCGGGAAATCCACCTGTAAAGCGACTGGAGAGCGACCCACATCGCAACTGTGGCTGAGCAGTTCGCGGTGGTCGGCCAGTACCCTTATCGGCGCGATGCCTTGGAAAATGGCCAGGGAGGTTTGGATGGCACGTGTCAATGGTGACGTTATGACCTGCTGAATTCCAAGCTCCATGACCTCGGCTCTTGCCTGCATTGCTTGTATTCGGCCTTTTTCCGTCAGGGGCGCATCAAAGATCATTGGGTCCGGACCGCCATCATTGTGTGCGGCATTGAATTCGGATTGGCCGTGCCGGATCAAATAGACGGTCATTTGTATTCCTGTGCCTGTGGTTCGATCATGAAATGGTAGCCTGGAACTGACCGCTAGCGAACGTAAGAAGCGCCATTCACATCCAGCGTCTGGCCGGTTGCGTGAGTTGCCAAACCAGAAGCAAAGAAACATATCGCATTGGCAATCTCTTCTGCCGGGGCAATTTCGCCATAGGGGATATCGTTGATCAGTCGTTGGCGCATTGTGGGATCACGGTCGAATTCTGCTTGCGCCATATCGGTCATCACAAATCCCGGCGCGATGCCATAGGAATAAATCCCCTGCCCGCTATAAGCCCGGGCCAAGGTCTTGGTCAGGGATACCAATGCACCCTTTGAGGCTGCATATGACCAGTGATCCGGAGAATCCCCGCGAAACGCAGCCCGGCTTGCCACATTCACAATAGCGCCACCTGATTTGGCAGCCAGCCAGCAATTTATTGCCTCGCGGCTCAGATCCGCCGCTGAGATCAAATTTATCTGCAGGGTGCGCAACCACAACTCACGCCAAACCTCATCGGGGCCAGCTCGATCTTCCGTCAGGAAAATGCCCGCATTGTTGACCAGCACATCAATCTTTCCCTTCCATGCCAGGGCTTCGCCCCAAAGCCCGGCAGCTACGCCAGCGGTTCCAAGATCTGCCCTGACCAGATGGCACCTATCGCGTCCAACTTCGGCAACCAGCATTTCGGCGGCCTCCTGGTTCGATCCATAGTGAACCACGACCGATCCGCCAGAGGAGACAATGGCCCTGGTTGTTGCGGCCCCTATGCCGCGTGAGCCACCAGTGACCAGGGCCACTTTACCTGCGAAATTCATCGTGCCTCCCATTTCGAAATTTCACGCCTCGAACCTGTATTCATTGCATTCTTATAGTGCAGCCAGCGGTACGCCAAGCCGCTTGACCCAAACGCAGGGATTTCCATCAGAAGCCCAATCGGGGGGCGTTGCATGGTGCATGTATCAGGCATCCAACAAGCCGGAGCCATTGTCGAGGTGGTGTTGTATTTCATATTATGAAATTAAAAACGACATTAACAAAATAAGTTGCTAGAATCTCCGACATACTCAATGCTCATCAAGGAGGAAGGAACGTGCCCATGAAGCTCGAAAAGGCGGACAAGTTCGACAAGCGCGCGTCCGGCACCGATGCCGAAACACAGTTCGCCAGACAAGCTGACAATGCGGGCGGGCGCACAATCCAGTCTGTCGATCGGGCACTTAGCCTTCTTGAAGCTGTTGCGAGTAAACGGGATGGGATGACTGTGTCCGAGGTTTCCGAGCGGGTCGGGTTGAATATTTCGACCTGTCATCACCTGATCTCCACGCTGGTCCAACGCGGTTATCTCAGCCATCTGGGACGGACTCGGGGGTATGCGCTTGGCCCCAGACTCAGTGAATTGGTTGAATTTTCTAACAGTGAGGCAACGCCGGAAGTCGTTTTGGAAAACGACTTACGGCTATTGGGCGAAAGGCTCGGCCATGGTGTTCAGCTGGCAGTTCTGAGCGGCACCTCGCTTATGACTAAGCTGAGCTTTTCGGATCCGGGCGGCGCCGTGGATGAGCCAAGCGAAGTCGAAAAGATGACTGCCCTGCACGCCACGGCGACCGGAAAGGCCATCCTCGCCTGGATACCCGATACGGAACTTGTTCGGGTGATTTCGGCCAATGGCCTGACACAGTACACGCCACGCACGATTACGACCCTTTCCGGCCTTGTTGAGGAACTGCGGCTGGTCAGGCGTCTGAAATTCGCCTTGGACGATGAAGAGTTTCACGAAGGCATCGTCTGTATCGGTGCCGCTATCCGAGAGGGCGCCGGAGCTGTACTGGGCTCGATTTCCGTCACGGTCGCGTCTGAACGCGCAACCGAAGACTACCGCAAGCACCTGATCAAGGAAGTGATCGGTGCGGCCAACAACTTTTCCAACAAACTGCGCAACCTCAAATCCTAGCGCAATCTATCAGCAGAATGGAGACACATACATGCCGATGCCTGCCAATGTAACTGTCAGCGATACACACCCGATCCCGGAACAGATGAAGGCTTGGGTTCTGGGTGATCCGGGTGAACTGACGCTGACGGACAAACCGGTACCAGTGCCGGCCAAAGCTGAGGTTCTGGTGCGTATCGATGCGGTTGCGATCTGCGCGACCGATCTTGAAATCATTCATCATGGTCCGCCTGCCCAGATTCAGGGCGGCGCGCCCTTCAACAAGAACTACACGCCCGGACATGAATACATGGGCACTGTGGTAGCCTTGGGCCCGGGTGTTGACGAATACGCCATAGGTGAGCGGGTGACGGTTGAAATCCACGCTGGCTGCGGCCAGTGCAAGCGCTGTCGGCAGGGCATGTACACGTCGTGCCACAATTACGGAAAAAACTATGGTGATGTCGACAAAGGCCACCGCGCCAACGGCTTTACCACTGACGGCGGTTTTGCCGAATATGCGGTTAACAATATCAACACGTTAGTTCATGTCGCCGACACCATGTCCGACGAAGAGGCAACTTTGGTTGTGACAGCAGGTACTGCGATGTACGGCCTGACTGAACTCGGCGGCTTGGTTGCCGGTGAAAGCGTGGTGGTGACAGGTCCGGGGCCGATCGGACTGATGGGTGCTGCCGTTGCCAAAGCACTGGGGGCCCAACCGGTCATTCTGACCGGGACGCGCGACAATCGCCTTGAGATCGGCAAGCAGCTTGGCGCGGATCACGTCATCAATGTGCGCAACGAAAACGTTGTCGAGAAAGTACGTGAACTGACCGGCGGCAAGGGCGTCGATTATGTGATCGAATGCGCAGGCGCACCGAACGGCGTCAACGAAGCGGCGCAGATGCTGAATCGCGGCGGAAAGATCTGTCTTGCCGCGTTCCCGAGCGCCGAGGCGCCGATCGATGTCGCATATCTGGTGCGCAACAACATCTATCTCTTCGGCATCCGTGGCGAGGGTAAAACCGCCACGCACAGAGCCGAAGCTTTCATGCGGCAAAAGCGGTTCGATGCCACGCTGATTCACACCCACACTTTTGAAATGAAGGACCTCAAGGAGGCGCTGCGCTACGCCAAGGACCGGGTCGAAGACGCGATCAAGGTCGTGGTCAAGAACCCGCGCGCTGAAGCCAAGAAAGTGGCGGCTGAGTAAACCGCCGCCCTTAGGGAGACGAGCAATGCTGACCTACGACACATATCATATGCCGACGACCCTGGAAGAAGCCCTTACGATTTGGGCAGCTTCGCCTGAAGGCAGTCGGCTCGTCTCCGGTGCAACAGACATCTTGCCTTGGGCCCGCGAAGGGCGGGCCGGGGATGTGCATTTGCCCGAACTGGTGGATGTCACGCGAATATCCGAGTTGAATGGTTACGCGTTTGAAAACGGTCGGGTTCGGCTTGGGGCGAATACGGTCTATCAGGATTTCCTGACGGATCGCGTGCTGATGCGTAATCTGCCTTGCATGCCTTATTGCGCAATCTGGTTTGCGGATGATCAGATTCGCGAACAGGCCTCGCTGACCGGCAATCTGGTAAATGCCTCCCCGGTGGCGGATGGCACACCTGCGGTTGTCGCCCTGAATGGTGAGATTGAGTTGGCGCGGCTTGAGAATGGCGAGATTGCACGCCGCCGAATTGCAGTTGTCGACTTTATCGAGGGCCCCGGCCGTACGCAGATTGCCCGCGATGAAATCGCAACCGCTGTCATCCTTGATACGGCAAGCGGTTATGGTGGATCGTTTCAGAAAGTGGGGCAGCGCCGGTCCCTGGTTATTTCGGTCGCCTGTTGTGCCGCACTGGTAAAGGCGGATCATACAGGCCGGATTTTTGAAGATGTCAGGCTTGCGCTTGGTGGCGTCGGACCGCGGCCGATCCGGATGTACGATGCCGAGCGCGCCCTTAGAGGTGAAACCATCTCGCATGCATTGATCGACAAGGTTGCGCGTTCCGCGGCCGAACTCGTCGGCTCTCGCAGCCGACAGGATTACAGACGCGAGGTCGTCGTCAATTTCGTCCGTGCCGCATTGCAGGACGCCTTAGCGGATCAGTCGGATGTCGAGATAAAATTTCAGGATACAAGGGAACAAGCCCATGTCTAAGCTGAAGATCGAGGCAGAAGTGAATGGCCGGAAGATCACCCGCGAAACTGAACCCCACAAGCGCCTGCTGGACTTTTTGCGTGATGATCTGAACCTGACAGGCACCAAGGAAGGTTGCGGCGCGGGCGAATGCGGCACATGCAGCGTCTTTGTTGATGGCAAACTGGTGAAATCCTGCCTGATGCCGGTTGCCAAGGCCTCTGGTGCGCGGATCGAGACGATCGAAGGGCTGGCAACGCCGGGCGAATTGACCCCAATGCAGCGGGCATTCCACAAAACCGGCGCGAGCCAGTGCGGATATTGCATTCCGGGAATGGTCATGGCGGCGACCTCGGCGCTCCGCGAAAACCCGGCTGCCGATATTGAAGAAATCAAGGAACGTCTGGGTGGCAACATCTGCCGCTGTACCGGTTACACTAAGATTTTCGAAGCGGTGGAGATGGCCCGGTCCGTCATCGCGGGTGACTTGCCTGAAACGGTGTTGGAGGAAGATAAAGTTGGGGACAGCTATATCGGCGCAAATGTGCGCCGCCTTGATGCGCCCGCAAAAGTCTCGGGGCGGCTGAAATACGCTGCTGACATGAAGTTGCCGGACATGTTGCAGATGCAGGTGCTTCGCTCACCGCACGCCCATGCGCGGATCCTATCCATCGACACCAGCGAGGCCGAGGCGATGGATGGTGTGGCATGCGTAATTACTTCGGATGATGTGCCTGGCACGGATGGGTTTGGCGTCTTTGTTCATGACCAGCCGATCATGGCACGCGGCAAGGTGCGCCATGTGGGCGAGGCTGTAGCTGCTGTCGCCGCCGAGGATCTGGTGACAGCCCGCCGCGCTCTGTCCAAGATCAAGGTGGAGTATGAGGAACTTCCCGGCCTATTTGACCCCGAAGATGCGCTGAAACCCGGAGCGCCTGTCATCCACGACTATGCCCCCGGGAATGTGGTGAAGCATATTCCGGTCCGCAAAGGTGATATCGACGCGGGCTTTGCCGCAGCTGATATTGTTCTTGAGGACGATTTCAGCACCCAGCAGGTCGAGCATGCCTATCTCGAACCCGAGGCGGGGATTGCCTATGTCGATCCCGATGACGTGGTCGTAGTGATCTCACCATCGCAAAACATCACGCATCACCGCCACATGCTGGCTGAAATCATCGCCAAACCGATCAACAAGGTCCGGTTCATCATGAGCCCTGTCGGCGGAGGATTTGGCGGCAAGGAAGACATGATCTACCAAGGCATGCTGGCCCTGGCCGCGATGAAGACGCACCGTCCCGTGCAGTTGAACTTCACGCGCGAGGAAAGCCTGATCGCCTCGGCCAAGCGCCATCCCTCGCGGGTCCATTACAAGATGGGCCTCAAGTGGAATGGCCGAATCACCGCGATCGAGTTCAACATGCTGTCGGATGGCGGCGCTTACGGAATGTCGAGCGAGGGCGTGATGCGCAAGGCGGCAATCCTGTCGTGCGGGCCTTATGAGGTGGACAATCTCAAGGTCGACACGACAGCGGTCTACACAAACAACACGCCGTCAGGTGCGTTCCGGACCTTTGGCGGTATGCAGGCGCAGTTCGCGACTGAAAGCATGATGGATATGGCCGCCGAAGCGCTGGACATGGACCCGTTCGAGATCCGCCGCCTCAATATGATGAAGATCGGCGCGAAGACCCACACGCAGCAAACGCTTGAAACAGCTTCCCTCGACCGGGTTCTCGACGCCGCAGAAACCGCCTCGCGCTGGGAAACAGGCGCTCCCAATGTTCGCGGCGCCAAGCGGGGTGATTTGAACGGCCCCGACACAAGGAAACCCTGCACTTTGGGCGCGCGTATCAAGGCTGAAACGAAAAGTAAAAACGATGCTGAGAGGGTTGCGTGATGACCAGAATGAAACGCGGCCGCGGCATGGCGGCAAGCTGGTACGGAATTGCGCGCACGGCAACGATCGACCGGGCCGGTGCCTGGGCCGAGCTGGATGACGGTGGAACGGCCAAGGTGGTGACAGGAGTTACCGAAATCGGCGAAGGCATCCTGACCGTTCTGGCGCAGATCGCCGCCGATGAATTGGGCATCAAGCCGCAAGACGTGACCATCGGTGACAATGACACGGCGCGGTCGCCCGAAGCGGCCCATGCGGGTGCAACCCGCCAAACCTACATGATTGGCAATTCAGTCGCTTTGGCTTCGCGCGAAGCGCAAAAAGCCTTGTTTGAGCAAATTGCCGAGCACTGGGACGTTCCATTCGAAAGCCTGCGGGCCTTCGACGGAGAGATCTGGGCGCTGGATACCAATCTGCGCATGTCCATGTCTGATGCGGTGGCAACGTGTAAAAAGCGCGGTGTGGTGCCGGTCGGTGCAGCGTCCTTTACCGCACATGGCACCGGTCTTGACCCTGTGGATGGATCGGGCAGCCCGTGGCAGGCCTATGTATTTGGCACCCAGGTGGCCGAGGTCGAGGTCGATACATGGACCGGCGAGGTACAGGTTCTGGGCATCTGGGCCGCGCATGACGTGGGTCGCGCCATCAACCCGCGTGGGGTTGAAGGGCAGATTGAAGGTGGCGTTGTTCAGGGGCTTGGTCAGGCTCTGATGGAGGATTACCAGACCGACAAGGGACATGCGATCACGCATGGTTTTGCAAAATACATCCTCCCGACATCGCTCGATATTCCACAGATCAACTGCACGATCGTCGAAGACCCGGACCCCAAAAGCCCGCTACGGGCGAAGGGCATTGGGGAACCGGCGCTGGTTCCCACCGCGCCTGCCATCATGAATGCGATCTACGATGCCATCGGCGTGCGGATCAAATCACTACCCGCCACACCAGAGAAAATTCTCAAAGCGCTTAGGGATCACGTTCCAGGACGTGAACACATAGCACAAGCAGCCCGGGAAGCGCGCGCCCAGGCCGCAAGAACCAATAGCGCAAACGCCTGATCCCGGGCGAGATCGGGACAACAACAGAAAGGGAGGAAACCATGAAACTCAATCGCACAATACGAGGCGGATTTGCCGCCATCCTGTCATCGGCGTTTATTGCCTTCGGCGGGGCAGCCCATGCGGAATACCCAGAGAAACCCGTTGATATGACAGTTCTTTTTGGTGGGACCGCCAACACAATCGCACAGTTGCTATCGGAGCTGATGTCGAATGAGCTTGGCCAGCCAGTGGTACCTGTCAGCCGTACAGGCGGCGGCGGGGCGGTCGGCTACTCCCATGTCGTCAGTACTGCGCCTGACGGATACAGTATCGTTTGGAATTCAAACTCGATCAGCACAACGCACCACACCGGCAAAGTGCCGTTTGACTATTCCGCCTTCACACCAATCGCACGCGTCTCGACGGAAATCCCGGCCCTGGCCGTGAACAGCTCGTCCGGCTGGAACAATCTCGCCGATCTGGTTGCGGCGGCAAACGCCTCGGACCAGAAACTGAAGGTTGGTATTTCTGGTAAGGGGTCGTTCACCCATCTGACGTCGGCGGCTTTGTTCGATGCGATGGGGATCGGTGATAAAGTCTCCTTCATCTCTTACGGCGATGGCAAAGCACCGATCGAGCTTTTGGCAGGCAGGATTGACGCGGCCATACAGTGGCCAGGCCAGTTTGTGTCCTATGTCGAGGCCGGCGAGTTGAATGTGCTGGCCGTGACCGGAGAGGAGCGTGTTTCGGTGCTTCCCGACGTGCCTACTGCAATGGAGCAGGACGTGGACGTCAACATCTCGATGTGGCGCGGTCTGGCGGCACCAGCGGGAACCCCTGATGATGTGGTTGCAAAATTGCAGGCTGCTGCTGAATCAGCCGTTGCCAGCGCCCAGTTCCAGGAGGCTGCCGGCAATATCGGTTTCTCGCCCGCCTACATGGGCGCATCTGATTTCGGTGCTTTGATCGCAAAGGATGACGCCTTCTACGCCGATCTTCTGAAACAACTCGGCATGGCTCAGTAACGGCTGGCTGGAAAAGGGGCAATGAGATGACCAACCGTATTCAAGATACTGCTCTCGGGATTACACTGCTTCTGATTGCGGGCTGTTGGACATGGTTGGTCATCCTCACGATCCCGCCGGGCTTTGGCGATGGTGAGGTCGGACCACGGGCCTTCCCGCTTATCTTCGGGATCATTGTGATGGTGCTGGCCGGCATTCTGCTTGTGCGGATTTTTGTCGAAAGAAGGGTTGGGAGCGCAACTGGCGGGTCCGATGATGCAAGGCTGCGTACCACACACCGATTTGAATGGCTTCCCGCTTTAATAGTCTTGGG
>JAOUMG010000535.1 GCA_029881635.1 Paracoccaceae bacterium
AAGGCGATTAATTTCGGGGTAATTTACGGGATTTCCGGCTTCGGTCTCGCGCGGAACCTGCGCATTCCGCGGGCCGAGGCGCAGGCCTTCATCGACACTTATTTTGAGCGGTTTCCCCAGATCAAGGACTATATGGACGGCACCGTGGCCTTCGCCAAGGAACACGGGTTCGTCCAGACCCTTTTCGGGCGTAAAATCCACACGCCGGAGATCAATGCCAAGGGCCCGCATGCCGGTTTTGCCAAACGCGCCGCGATCAACGCGCCGATACAAGGGGCCGCTGCCGATGTTATCCGCCGCGCGATGATCCGTATGCCTGCGGCCATTGCGGGAATACCTGCAAAGATGCTGTTGCAGGTGCATGATGAACTGTTGTTCGAGGTTGATGAAAGCGCTGTCGATGATCTGATCGCAGCCGCCCGCAAGGTTATGGAGGGGGCTGCAAATCCGGCGGTGCATCTGGATGTGCCGCTGGTGGTCGATGCCGGGCAGGGGGCGAATTGGGCCGAGGCGCATTGAGGCGGCGTTTGAGGCCATGAGCTCCTAAAAAAACCACAGCGATTGGCAGATGCTGCCAATCGCGGCCCGCTCGTTTACGCTCACCCGTCGCGGCAAACCTCTTGCTGGAAGAAAGCCGTGAGGCTTTTGTCCCGCTCGGGGCGGAAGGTTCCTGTTTTCTCGGCGCGCTCGATCCGGTCGATGCGGAACATACGGAAATCAGCCCTGAGTTCGCACCAGGCGATCAATGTCCAGACCTTGCCCCAGAACCACAGGCCAAGCGGGCGGACCGTGCGCCTGGTGGCGACCCCATCGACATCGTGGTAATCAAGGATCAGCTTTTCACGGTTTTCGGCGGCGGCGCTGAGGCGATCCACCAGCAACCGGTCATTATCCGACAGTGCGCCCGCGTCATGGGCGTGAACTGCAACAGTCTCTTGCCGGGCTTTTAGGTCATCGGGCAGGACGGCGGCAATCTTGATCAATGCCTCTTCTGCGGCCAGGGCCATCGCCGCTCCGCCAAAGCTGCGCACCATCCGGGCGCCGGTGACGAGGGCAGCGATTTCGGCACGGGTGAACATCAACGGCGGTAGATCATAGCCTGCCCGCATCAGATAGCCGATACCAGCTTCGCCATCTATCGGAACGCCTGAACCGATAAGATCAGCAATGTCGCGGTAGATGGTGCGTTCGGAAACTTCCAGCCGGTCGGCCAGAATACGTGCGGTCAAAAGCCGACCGCCCCTGAGATATTGGACGATCTGAAAGAGGCGGTCGGCGCGGCGCATCAGGCTGCCTTGGGTTCGAAAAGTCCGATGGAGTTGCCATCGGGGTCTGTGGCATAGACAAAACGTCCGGGTGGGATGCTGGTGATCTCGCCGATCACCGTGCCGCCCGCCTTTCGGCAGCGGATCGCCGCATCCTCAAGCCGGTCGGCCACTGCGATATGGACGGTTGGGCCGTTTCCTGTCGTTGCAGGTTTGCCCGGATAAAGGTGGCCGCCGACAGTTTCCATGTTTCCGCCGAGTATCGCCATCGGGTTCGGTCCGCTTTCGTCGATTGTCATCGTCCAGCCAAAAGTGGCATTATAGAAAGCCACCGCCTTTTTCATATCGGAAACGGGAATTTCGCTCCAGACAACTATGGTTGGGTCGCTCATGGTTTGTTCCTTTCGTTGCGTTGTGGCCGATGGTTAACAGACCGCTCCTGACAGCCTTGTGTCAGGAGGTTTTGCCCTGACGAAACTTTGCCGTCGGGCTTGACCAAAGTTTCGCGGCGGCACAATTCTTCACCGAGGAAGGAGCACCTGATGCCGCATGATCATTCGCACGGACATTCCGGGCATCACCATCACATCGACCCAGCGGCAGGCGACCGCAAGGTAGCACTGGCTGTGGCGGTCAATCTGGCGCTGACAGTCGCACAGGTTGCGGGTGGGATCGTTTCGGGGTCTGTGGCGCTGATTGCAGACGCCATGCACAACCTTTCGGATGCGGTGGCGCTGATCATCGCGTTTGCCGCACGGCAGATTGCCCGGCGCCCGGCGACGCCGCAGATGTCTTTCGGCTACGGCCGCGCCGAGGTGGTCGCGGCGTTGGTCAACTATACGACGTTGATCGTGATTTCGGTCTGGCTGGGATACGAAGCGCTGGTGCGGCTTATCGATCCGCCCGAGGTGACAGGCTGGATCGTGGTGGCACTGGCGGGTTTCGCGCTGATCATCGACCTCATCACGGCGGGTCTGACATGGCGGATGGCCAAGGACAGCATGAACATTCGCGCGGCGTTCCTGCACAATCTGGCGGATGCGGGCACGTCGGTCGCGGTGATCATCGGCGGCACGCTGATCATGCTTTACGACTGGCGGCTTGCCGATCCGGTAATCACCCTTGGAATTTCGGGATGGATCCTCTGGCATGCGCTGAGCGAGATCGGCCCGGTTATCCGCATTCTGATGCTGGCGGCCCCGCCTGAAATGGCGGTCGCGGAAATTCAAGGTGCCTTGGAGGACCAAGCGGGAGTGGAAGGGGTGCATCACCTGCATCTTTGGCAGATGGATGAAAAGCGCACGTCGCTTGAGGCGCATCTGGTGCTGGCCGAAGGGGCCGAGTCGATGGCCATCGTGGCGGCGGCCAAGGCGCG
>JAOUMG010000536.1 GCA_029881635.1 Paracoccaceae bacterium
GCCGAAAAGCTTCTGGACAAGCTCTTTACCAAGGACATCACCAAGGTGAAGGTCGGGCGCTGCGGCTACGGGCTGGCCTGTTATGAGGACGGCGGATTGATCGTCGACGGTATCTTGCTGCGGCTGGCAGAGGACAGGTTCTGGTACGCGCAGGCGGACGGGGATTTTTACAGTTGGGCGCGTGCCCATGCCGTTGGTTTGAATGTGGCCATCACCGACCCCAATGTCTTTGTGTCGCAGGTACAGGGCCCGAATGCCCTGAAGGTTCTGGAGGCGGCCAGTGATACCGGCCTGCCCGAGCCATTCGGCTATTTCGCGGTTGCGCGTGTATCTTTCGGCGGCCAGCAGGTTGTAATCACCCGCACCGGCTATACCAATGAATTGGGGTGGGAGTTTTACACCGAACCGCATCATGATGCCGAAGCGCTATGGGCCCATTTGAGCCGCGCCGGGGAGCCGTATGGGATGAAGATCTTCGGACTGGACGCGATGAACATCCGCCGCATCGAGGCCGGCATCCTGAATGCCGGTTCGGATTTCAACCACACTACAACTCCCTATGAAGCCGGTCTGGGCCGGTTCGTCGATGAGGACAAGGCGGATTTCATCGGCAAGGCGGCACTGGCCAAGGCGGCGCGCGGATCGCGGTCGCAAGGGATTAAATGCCTGACGGGCGAACCCCAGATCAGCGGCGACATTGTGGTCGATGGCAAAGTTGCGGGCACGGTCACCGCCGGCGCGACATCACCCTATCTGGGGCACGGGATCGGCATTGCGCTGATGAAGTCGACCGAGCATGGCCCCGGAACCGGCATCATGGTCGGTTGCAGGGATGGATCGCTGCAGCCAGCAACGCTGGTGGAAATGCCGTTCTATGATATGGACGCGGAAATTCCGCGGGGTAAACGCGTCGACATACCGGACCGGTCGTAGCTTGTGACATGATGAAGCCCGAAACCCTTATCCGGGTTTTCGGGCTTCATGCTGTCTCCGATTGGCATCGCGTTCAGGGGATACACCCCGGAACGGTTCACTTCACGATCACCTCCGGCCCCATGACCGTCGTTGGCAACCAGGTTGAGATGAACGGCACATAGGTGATGATGATCAGAAAGACGAAGAGTACGGCCAGGAACGGCAGCGCCGCCCTGACAACACGCATCATCGACATGCCGGCCACGCCCGAGGTCACGAAGAGGTTGAGCCCCACCGGCGGCGTGATCATGCCGATTTCCATGTTCACCACCATGATGATGCCAAGATGGATCGGATCGACCCCAAGACTTAGTGCGATGGGGAAAACCAGCGGTGCGACGATCAGGATCAGACCGGACGGTTCCATGAACTGCCCGCCAATCAGCAGGATCACGTTGACGAGGATCAAAAAGACGATCTTGCCAAAGCCCGCGTCGAGCATCACGCCGGCGATATGCTGGGGGATCTGCTCATCTGTCAGAACGTGCTTGAGAATAAGCGCGTTGGCGATGATGAACATCAGCGTGATGGTCAGTTTGCCCGCCTCAAATAAAGTGTCCTTGGTATCCTTGTGAAAGAAGGCGGTAATCAGCGCGACAGGTTTCTGGATCAGCCGCAGATTGCCGTCCTTCTGCGCCAGTGGTCCCATATCGCGGTAGATGAACGTGGCCACGATAAAGGCCCAGACCGAAGCCACGGCGGCGGCCTCTGTCGGGGTGAATATACCGTTGGTGATACCGGGGATACCGTAAAGCCCGACCATGATGATCACGATCAGCATCAGCCCCCAGAAAGCATCGCCAAAGCTGTCAAAGACCTCGCCCCAACCCAGCCATTCGCCCTTGGGCAGTTTCTTGACGATGGCAATGATCAGGATCGTCCCCATCAGCATGAAACCCGCAAGAAGACCGGGAAAGACCCCCGCCAGGAACATGCGCCCGACCGAAACATCGGTAGCCGAGGCATAGACGACCATAACGATGGATGGTGGGATCAGAATGCCGAGCGTACCGGCGTTACAGATAACACCCGCGGCGAAATCCTTGGAATAGCCGACCTGCCGCATGGCTGCGATTACGATGGAGCCGATAGCCACCACAGTGGCCGGGCTTGACCCGGATAGGGCAGCAAAAAGCATACAGGCAAAGACACCGGCAATCGCCAGACCACCCGGCAGATGGCCGACGCAGGCGATGGAAAAGCGGATGATCCGTTTTGCCACGCCACCCGTCGACATGAAACTGGAAGCCAAAATGAAGAAAGGGATCGCCAGCAGTGTCGGATGCCCGTCCATCGCATTGTAAAGGGTCTGGGCGATCGAGGCGAGCGAGGTATCGGAAAAGGCCAGAAGGAAGATGGTTGAGGACAGGCCAAGCGCAATGGCGATGGGAACGCCAACCAGCATCAGGCCGATGATCATGACGAAAAGCAGGACAACTTCCATGGTCTTACTCCTCGCGGTTCAAATGGCGGACGTCTTCGATCGCTTCTTCGGCCTCGTGGCTGACGATCAGACTGTCGCGGGTGCCCTTAATCAGTTCCCATGTCGCCTGACATAGCCGGAACAACAGCAGAGCGCAGCCGATGGGCAGGATGGAATAGGGGATGAAACGGGGCATTTTTTCATAGACCTCGCCCTGATTGAACATGGCCTCGGTGAAGCT
>JAOUMG010000537.1 GCA_029881635.1 Paracoccaceae bacterium
TGAAATCGATAAGCTTGATCCCGACGCCGTACATGATGCCGGAAAGATAATCATTTACCCGGATAGCAATGGAGATGATGTCGTCAAGGTCCTGCTGACTGGCCCAGCCAAAGGCGAGAATGTAATCTTCGGGCACCAGCGGGTCGCCAAGCGCATCATTTTTGTAGCTGAATTCAACGATGGGGCGCGGAAGTGGTGTGCCTTCCTCCATGCCCATGCGTTTGGCCATGGTACCTGCGGCGAAATTGCGGACGATCACTTCCAGCGGAATAATTTCCACCTGACGGATCAGTTGTTCGCGCATGTTCAGGCGGCGGATGAAATGGTTGGGGATGCCGATATTGGTCAACCCGGTCATGAAATATTCCGACAACCGGTTGTTCAGCACGCCCTTGCCTTCAATCGTGGCCTTTTTCTGGGCATTGAAGGCAGTGGCATCGTCCTTGAAATACTGGACATAGGTGCCCGGTTCAGGACCCTCGTAAAGGATCTTGGCCTTGCCTTCATAAATCAACTTGCGACGTGCCATGGGTGGCTCCGGATTTTTTGGCGCGAAGGGTGCAGTCGCGCGGTCCTGCCGCGTCCTATAAGGTATGGTTGGGGGCGGAGCAAGGCGGGGTGGGAAAGTGTCGTTTCATTGATCTGCGCCATGTCAGCAGCAGTGAGGTTGCGCAAGGCGTCCGGATTGTCCATATCTCATTCAAGGCGTTTCGGGCGCTGACGGAATCGGTGCGCAATTTCAGGCATTCAGTACGCTGAGGCGGCAGATCGACGGCAGACCCGGAAATAACCACAAACTGCGCTACGGAGGCAAAAATGACCACATTCGACGATCGCGAAAATGCGTTCGAAAGCAAATATGCCCATGATGAGGAAATGCGGTTCAAGGCCGAAGCGCGTCGCAACAAGCTGCTGGGCCTTTGGGCGGCAGAGCATCTGGGCAAAACCGGCGATGCGGCGGCGGCCTATGCCAAGGAAGTTGTTGCATCGGATTTCGAAGAGGCCGGTGACGAGGATGTCTATCGCAAGGTTTCCGGCGATTTGGGAAACAAGGTCACCGAGGCTGTGATCCGGGCCAAGATGGCCGAGCTGATGATCGAGGCCAAGCGCCAGATCATGAAAGAGGTCTGACAAGACCATAAGGGGCGCCCCCTACGGGTTGGCGCCCCATTGATTCAATCTGACTGATTTTGCAGTGCCGCGTTAAGGCATTGGCCGGAACCGCTGCCGCCCATCGCAGAACCTGACGGAGGATTGCGATCCCGGCGGCACCTGCAGTATCCCACTTCCGATTTGGAGAGCGGCCAATATTACGCCAATTGAAGATCACAACAGCGAAGTTGAAATTGCGTCTGGCCTGACGACGTGGCACATCAGGGGGAAACCGGCCGTTCAGGTCGCACCCAGATGATCGACAGAAAGGCTTTGTCATGAGTGATGCACTTTCCCGTATGATGGCGGCGCGCGATTGGCTGATGGCGGATGGTGCTACGGGCACCAATCTATTCAACATGGGCCTGACCGCCGGAGAAGCGCCGGAGCTTTGGAATGTTGATCAGCCCGACAACATCCGCAAACTCTACCAAGGCGCAATTGATGCAGGCAGCGATATTTTCCTAACCAATACCTTTGGCGGCAATGGCAGCCGGATGAAGCTGCACAATGCCCAAGGGCGGGTGCATGAGCTGAACCGGGTCGGTGCGAGCATTGGCCGGGATCTGGCCGATGCTGCCGGGCGCGACGTGATCGTTGCAGGCTCCATGGGGCCGACGGGCGAAATCATGGCCCCCATGGGTTCACTGACCCATGAGATTGCCGTCGAGATGTTTCACGAACAGGCCGAAGGGCTGAAGGCCGGTGGCGCTGATGTGCTTTGGGTCGAGACGATTTCCGCAGCGGAAGAATTTCAGGCGGCGGCCGAAGCCTGTGCCATGGCAGGTATGCCCTGGTGCGGTACGATGAGTTTTGACACCGCAGGCCGGACCATGATGGGGCTGACTTCGGCGGCGATGGTGGCCATGGTCGACAAGCTGGCCCATCCGCCTTTGGCCTTCGGGGCCAATTGCGGGGTCGGGGCCAGCGACTTGATGCGTACGGTTCTGGGCTTTGCCGCCGCAGGGCCCGAACGCCCGATCATTGCCAAGGGCAATGCCGGCATTCCCAAATACCATGACGGTCACATCCATTATGACGGCACCCCTGACCTGATGGCGGAATATGCGGTTCTGGCGCGCGATGCCGGGGCTAAGATCATTGGCGGCTGCTGTGGCACGATGCCGGAACATCTGGTGGCGATGCGCGCCGCACTGGAAACACGCGACCGCGGCCCGCGCCCGACCCTGGATCAGATCACCTCGGCACTGGGCGGGTTTTCGTCAAACACAGACGGAACGGGCGAAGAGCCGGGCGCCGGGCGCGAACGCCGTGGACGCAGGCGCGGGTAATCCGCAGTTCGGCTGCGACCCCTCCGATCAGAACAGCGAAAGTTGATCGCCGCGCCGGGGTGGTGGCGCAAAGCGGCTGGCATCAAGCGGCGCGAGATCATGCGCCAGCCCGAGTTTTCGCGTCGCAATCGCAAACCGGCTGACGATGAGGTCGGCATAGGGGCCCTGCCCGCGCATCCTTGTGCCCCAA
>JAOUMG010000539.1 GCA_029881635.1 Paracoccaceae bacterium
ACCGACGCCCGAAGAACAGCGCATTCTGTCCAACATACGCTATCAAGACAACCGGGTGATCTTGCATCGTGATGTCACTCAGATGCCGCGCAGGCGGGCCTGCTGGTCAAGCTGGGTTTACAAGGCCGACACCAGATGGCCCGAAACCCGCATCGGTGTGACCTATTGGATGAACCGATTGCAGAACATTCCTGAAACCGACCCGCTGTTTGTGACGCTCAACCCGCCAGTGGAAATCGCCGATCCTCTGATCTACGACGATACGGTTTTCCGGCATCCAGTGTTTGACCGCTTGGCGCTGAAGGCTCAGGCCGACTTGCGAACAATTCAGGGGCAAAGCAATACATGGTTTGCCGGCGCCTACACCCGGCACGGCTTTCACGAAGACGGCTTCGCGTCGGCGGTCCGGGTCGCCAAACAGCTCGACCTGCAATTTGCATGACCAACTGGCCAGAACATATACAGGGGCATACGACCCACGCCCGGCGCGGCGCCATTACCAACGCCTTCCGCTATAGCGTGGATTATGTATTGATAGATCCCGACGCAAGTTCGGGTCCTCTGCTTTTCTCTCGCAATTCCTGGAATTTGAATTCGGTGCATGACCGCAATCATGGTGGCTTGCGCGGCTGCGGGCGCGGCGTTTCCTGGGCACGGGAAGTCTTGACCCAACGCGGTCTTGACCTGGGGGCGGACGACCGGATTTTACTTTTGACCCAGCCGCGGTTTATGGGATTTATCTTCAACCCGGTCAGTTTCTGGCTGGTCTTTCGTGGTTCTGACCTGATTGCTGCCATTGCCGAGGTCAACAACACCATGGGCGATCGGCACAGCTATTTCTGCGCCAAGGCTGGGTTTGCCCCCATCTCACCTCAGGATCGCATATCTGCCCCCAAGGTGTTCCATGTCTCGCCCTTTCAAGATGTGTCCGGCGGCTATGATTTCGCCTTTGATTTCGGTGCTGATCGGATTTCTATCCTGATCGCCCACCGCAATGGTTCAGAGGGCGTGTTTGCAACCCTCTCCGGGTCCCGAAAAAAGCTATCCAATGCCTCGATTCTGAAATCTGCCTTGCGCCGCCCGATGGGTGCGTTTCGGACAGTCCTGTTGATCCACTGGCAGGCTTTGCGCCTCACATTCAAGCGGGCCACCTTTCGGCCTCGCCCCGTACCGCCAAAACATGAGGTGACCTGATGCTGCTGATGACCAGCCAAGTGAAGGCGAATTTTTTGGCGACCTGCGAAAACATAACCAAAGGCTCGCTCCGGCTTTGGACACCCGAAGGCGAATGCCACGATTTTGGGCAAGGCATGCCAGAGGCAGAGATGCACATCCACGACTGGTCGGCGGTGACCGCAACGCTGGCGCGGGGGGATGTCGGTTTTGGCGAAGCTTACATTGCCGGACTTTGGGATACGCCGTCCGTCGAATTGCTGATACGGATTGCAATCCTTAACCTCGATCAATTCAGGGGATACGCCTATGCCGGGTTCTGGCAGAACCTGAAGTTCCGCACGCTTGACCGGCTGATGCGGGTGAATTCGCGTTCTGGTGCATCACGAAATATTCGCGCCCATTACGACGTTGGAAACGAGTTCTTCCAACTCTGGCTCGATCCGGGAATGACCTATTCATCGGCGCTGTTTCAGCCCGGCGATAATGATCTGACGCGCGCGCAGAACCGCAAATATGACCGCATTCTGGACCGCCTGCAGGACGCCGAACGCGTTCTTGAAATCGGCTGTGGTTGGGGCGGTTTCGCCGAAAGGGCGGCGGACCGAGGTCACCATGTAACCGGTCTGACCATATCGCCGAGCCAAAAAGGCTATGCCGATGCACGGCTGGACGGACGTGCTGATATATTGCTGCGGGATTATCGTGATTGTAACGGCACTTTTGACAACATCGTATCAATCGAGATGATCGAGGCGGTAGGTGAACGCTTTTGGCCGACATTCTTTACCACACTGAAATCGCGCTTGGCCGAGGGCGGACAAGCCGTGGTGCAGGCAATCACCGTGCCAGATGTTCATTTCGACACCTACCGCGTCACCACCGACTTCATCCGCCAGCACGCCTTTCCAGGTGGCATGCTGCTGTCAGATGCGCAGATCGCCGCTGTTGCCCGAAAATGCGGTCTTGTCGCACAAAACACGTTCCGATTTGGCGAGCACTACGCGCAAACATGCCGGATCTGGGCAGAACGGTTGGATGCCCAAGCCATCCGCGCCCGTCGTTTTGGGTATGACGAAGCTTTTCTAAGAAGCTGGCGGTTTTACCTTGGCGCCTGTGCCGGGTCCTTTGCGCAGGGTCACACCAATGTGGTTCAAGTGGAACTGATCCATGCCTGAAACGATCACAGACCCGTGGCGAACCAGTCTTTTTGCGGCAATGCTCGCGGCGGCGGGTTTGCCGATTTACATCCATCTGCCGCGATTTGCGACCGTCGAACTTGGGCTGTCGCTGGCAACCATTGGTGCCATCCTCATCGGCATCCGTCTGTTCGATTTCCTGCAAGATCCGTTTCTTGGATGGTTGGTTGACCGGTTGCCGCAGTGGCGGCGCCAATTCGCGACGATGGCTATCTTTGGGCTGGGTGTCGGGTTCGTGATGCTCTTTTCTTTC